>JBBIQC010000102.1:314-10634 GCA_037442585.1 Oscillatoriales cyanobacterium bin_317 | reverse complement strand
AGATATTTTCCCGTTACGGGGAAAAGATGGCCAGTTCCGCTGGTTTCTGTCTCGCGCTTTGCCCATTCGGGATGAACAGGGAAATGTGCTGCGCTGGTTTGGTACGAATACAGACATTACTGAACAAAAGCAAGCCGAAGCGACGATTCAGCAGTTGAACGAAACCCTGGAACAACGAATTCGCGATCGTACGGCTCAGTTAGAGGCAGCGAACACAGAACTGGAGTCCTTCTCTTACTCGGTTTCCCACGATTTACGGGCACCCCTGCGGCATATCGATGGATTTATCAACCTGCTGCAAAAACGTCTGCAACCGATGAACCTGGATGCCACCAGTCAACATTACCTGGCTACTATCTCCCAGACCGCCAAACAAGCCGGAGTTTTGATCGATGATTTATTAGCTTTTTCCCGCATGAGTCGCGCCGAAATGCGGTATATGGCGATCGACATGATGCAGTTAGTCCAGGAGGTAAAAAGCGAAGTTGGGTTAGAGGCTGAAGGGCGAACAATCCACTGGCAGATTGCCCCCTTACCAACCGTGACTGGAGATCTAGCGATGATCCGTCAGGTCTTACGGAACCTATTAGGCAATGCCATGAAATATACCCGATTGCAAGAGCAGACGGAAATTACGATCGGCCACGTTGCCCAGGAGCAGGAAGATATCTTTTTCGTGCGAGACAACGGCATCGGCTTTAACGAGAAATATCTGCACAAACTGTTTGGCATCTTTCAACGCCTGCATAGTGACCCTCAATTTGAAGGCACTGGCATTGGTCTTGCCAACGTTCAGCGCATCATTCACCGTCATGGTGGCAGAGTTTGGGCAGAAGGAACAGTGGGAGGAGGAGCAACGTTTTATTTCTCGCTACCAAAACTGGAGGGGGTGAAGAGATGGATGGGTAAAGGGGTGAAGGGGTAAAGCTTCTGTCATGGTGGAACTGAGACAAATTTTATTAGTGGAGGATAGTCCCAATGATGTTGAACTGATCCTGGCCTCCCTCTCTGAAAATCATTTGAGTAATGAGGTGGTCGTCGTTCGGGATGGGGAAGAAGCGTTAGACTATCTCTACCGACGCGGAGTATTCAGATTGCGGCAGGAGGGTGATCCGATCGTGGTATTACTCGATCTGAAGCTGCCTAAAGTGGATGGGTTGGAAGTTCTGGCCCAGCTTAAAGCCGACCCCATACTGCGGATTATTCCAGTAGTGGTACTGACTTCTTCCCGCGAAGAGCCGGACTTAACCCGGTGCTATGAATTAGGAACAAACGCTTATGTCGTCAAGCCGATCGACTTCCAGGATTTCGTTGATGTCGTGAAACATTTAGGACTGTTTTGGGCTGTAGTCAATCAGCCTCCCCCAGATTCGTCAACCTTGAGTTCTGATCGTCGCGGGGAGGAATAAGAGCAATGCATCCACTCCAATTTTTATTACTGGAAGATAGCTCTCTGGATGCTGAATTAATTCAGGCCAATTTGGTGGCAGGGGGAGTGGAGTGTAAGCTGGTGCAGGTAGATACCCAGGCTGATTTTGTGGCCGCCCTGGAAACCGGATCTTTTGATCTGATCCTGTCTGATTATTCATTACCGAATTTTGATGGGATCTCGGCCCTGGCGATCGCCCGTCGTCAATATCCTGAAATTCCCTTCATTTTTGTTTCGGCAACGCTGGGCGAGGAATTGGCGATCGAAGCCATGAAACAGGGAGCCACCGATTATGTTCTGAAGCAACGCTTGCAACGATTAGTTCCAGCAGTAGAACGGGCCTTGCGAGAAGCACAAGCACGGCACGAACGGCAGCAGGCAGAGCGGGCATTGCGGCAAAGTGAAGCCCGCTTTAAACGCCTGGTGCAGTCAAATTTGATTGGCTGTATTTTCTGGCATGAGGATGGCCGCATTCTGGATGCCAATGACGCTTTTTTACAAATGGTGGGCTACACCCGGGAGGAACTGGAAGCGGGCCGACTGAATTGGAAAGCCATGACTCCGATCGAACAAATTCCCTGGAGCGAACAATCGATCGCCCAGATGAAACGGGTCGGGAGCGCAGACACCTTAGAAAAAGAGTACATCCGCAAAGATGGGAGTCGAGTCCCGGTATTGCTGGGTGGCGTGATGTTTGAAAACTCTCAGGATCAGGGAGTTAGTTTTGTCGTGGACTTAAGCGATCGCAAGCAAGCCGAACACAGCCTGAAGGAGCGCAATGAACGGCTCAAGCTGCTGTATGAAACGGCCAGTGATTTGCTATCGGCAGAACAGCCACTGACTTTAATGAACAGCCTGTTCAAAAAACCAGGCTCATGGATTTGCATTACTATTTCAACTTCTTAGTCGATGAATCCGGGCCTCAACCCCGCTTACGTCTTGCCTCCTATGGAGGAATTTCTCAGCAAGAAGCGGCCTCGATCGCCTATATCGAGTTTGGTCAGTATATGTGTGGGTTGATTGCTCAGGAAGGTCGCCAGATCGCCGTGGATGATGTGCAGCACTCCACCCTTCCCAATGCTGAGATCATTCGTGCGCTGGGCATCAGAGCCTATTGCGGCCAGCCATTAGTCGTGCAGGGACGACTCCTGGGAACGCTCTCCTTTGCCAGTCTGACTCGCACTCACTTCACGAGCGAAGAATTAGCGCTGTTACAGGGGACTTCTGATCAGGTGGCGATCGCCCTGGAGCGGGCTGAATTGATCGCCTCTCTGCAACAACAAACGGAACAGCTCACCCAGGCCAACCAGATTAAAGATGAATTTTTGGCTGTCCTCTCCCATGAATTGCGCACTCCGTTGAATCCCATTCTGGGCTGGGCTAAACTGCTGCAATCCCGATCCTGTAATGCCGAAACAACCACTCGTGCATTGGAAGCGATCGAGCGCAATGCCAAAATCCAGACTCAACTGATTGAAGATCTCCTGGATGTCTCCCGCATTTTACGGGGCAAATTGAATTTAAATCGGAATGAGGTGGATTTAGTATCAACGGTGGTCGCGGCTTTAGAAACAGTGCAGTTGGCAGCAGAAGCCAAAAAACTGGACATTCGCCTGGAGGTGTTGGCCAGTCCAGAGAACCCGTCTCCTCATCCGGTTATCCCCGCGATCGACGAGCGCCAAATACTCAATTCAACGCTGCTTCAGTATCCCAAAATTCCGGTTCTGGGAGATGCCAGTCGCCTGCAGCAGGTGATCTGGAATCTTCTCTCCAATGCTGTGAAATTTACGCCGCCCGATGGACGGATTAGCGTCTCTCTATCGGTCATAACTAAAGAGAACCCCCAACAAGGAATGAATCGGAAAAAGCGGATGATGGGTAGCGCTGCCATTGATTATGCTCAAATTCAGGTGACCGATACCGGGCAGGGAATTAGTGAAACCTTTTTGCCCCACGTCTTTGAATACTTCCGTCAGGCGGAAGGCGGCACCACTCGCAAATTCGGTGGGTTGGGCCTGGGGCTAGCGATCGCCCAGCATATCGTTCAAGCGCATGGGGGAACTTTACAGGCTGACAGTCCAGGAGAAGGCCAAGGTGCCACCTTTACTGTGCAACTGCCGCTCCTGAAAACTCAGCCAGAAGCAGATCTGGGTGATGAGACAACCGACTTAGCAGTGCCCTCCTCTCGACGGCTCCATAATCTGCGAGTTTTAGTGGTGGATGACGAACCAGACACCCTGGAATTAATTGCATTCCTTCTGAAAGAGGAAGGCGCGATCGTACAAACAGCCACTTGCGTGCGAGAAGCATTAGCCGTCTTTGAGGAATTTCACCCCGATTTATTAATCAGTGATATTGGCATGCCAGAAGCAGATGGCTATGCTTTATTGCACCACCTTCGCAAGCAGATGACCACCGCCAGTAAGGCACTTCCAGCGATCGCCCTAACCGCCTTCGCCAGAGATGAAGATCGGCATCGGGCCATTGCTGCTGGATTCCACCGGCATCTTGCGAAACCCATCAATCCCACTGACCTCATTTCAGTCATGACTGAACTGTTGGTATGACGGGGTTTAGAAATGTAGCAGGTTTGATCAGAGGTAGAGAACAGCAGGCGCTATGGGGACGGGGGAACATAACTTATTTGATGGCCAAGGAGACATAGAATCCGGCTCGCGATCGTTTAGCGAAAAATCAACGCATCCGGATGTCGGCTGGTATAGCATCAGCCCCATTCCCGGCAGTGAAACGGAATCCATTCAGCAACAGGTTTTCAATATTTTAGAAAGTATTACAGATGCGTTTATCGCCATCGATCGGGATTGGCGGTTTACCTATGTCAATCAGGAAGCCACCCGCCTGTTGCGAAAATCCCGTGCCGATTTATTAGGAAAGCAAATTGGTCAAGAGATGTTTGCATCCTTCCGGGGAACATTAACCGACCATGAACTCCACAGAGCCATTGCCGAACAAATCGCCGTTGAGTTTGAAGATTACTCAGCAGACCTCGAACTGTGGTTTAAAGTCCATGCCTATCCCTCTTTAAATGGCATTTCTGTTTACTTTCGGAATATTACCCAGGCGAAGCAAAACGAAATCCTGCGGCAACAGCATGAAATTCGCCTGCAGGAGCATCAGCATCTGCTGCAACAAGTCACTGAAACGGTTCCTGGCATTCTTTACGTCTATGACCTGATCGAACAACGCAATGTTTATGTGAATGGTCAGATATTCGATTATCTTGGCTACACCCCTGAGCAAGTGCAGGCCATGGGAGTGGGTTTATTTCTACAACTGGTTCATTCAGACGATTTAACTAAATTCCCAGAGCACGTTCAGCAATTTAATTCCTTGCAAGATGGGCAGGTGCTGGAAAATGAGTATCGGCTGCGAAAGGCAACAGGAGAATGGCGCTGGTTCAGTGGTCGGGAAATTGTCTTCAGCCGAACTGAAGCCGGGTTGACCAGCCAAATTTTAGGCACAGCTTACGATATTACCGATCGTAAGCAAGCAGAACGGGCCTCTCAGCGGTATGCCAATCAACTTCGGGGACTGGCTCAAGCAGCCCTGGCGATGAATACCCGGCGATCGGTGGACGATGTTCTCCACGCAGTTACTCAGCAAGCTTATTCGATCATCGGGGCCCATATTGCCGTCACCAGCCTGGTAGCAGGCCAGAATTGGGAACAGGCGATCCATGCCTGGTATGGCTCTCACAAATGTCCCAATTGGGCAGGCTTTCATTTGCCATCTGCTGATCCTGAACTCTATGCCAGTTTGTGCAATCAGAATCAGGCTGTGCGATTGACTCAGGCCGAGTTAGAAGCCCATCCACTCTACCGCCACCTGAGTCAGGAAATAGAAGCTTCCCCCCCCTTAAGAGGATGGATGGCCGCTCCCCTCACGGGCTGCAATGGAGACAATTTGGGATTGATGCAACTCTCGGATAAACAGGACGGAGAGTTTACCGAATTAGATGAGGACATTCTGATTCAATTAGCTCAGATGGCCTCTGTTGCGATCGAAAACACCCGTCTGTATGCTGCCGAACAAGCTGCCCGTACCCAGGCTGAAGCCGCCAACCGGATCAAAGACGAATTTCTGGCCGTGTTATCCCACGAATTGCGATCGCCCCTCAATCCCATTCTCGGCTGGTCAAAGCTCCTGCGTAGCCGTAAGTTAGATGCTCGTACTATGGCCTATGCTCTGGACACGATCGAACGCAACGCCAAATTGCAAACGGAACTCATTGAAGATCTATTAGACGTATCCCGTATTTTGCAGGGCAAGATGAGTCTGAATGTAGCTTCCGTCCAGTTAATTCCCATTATTGAAGCAGCGATCGAAACCGTCCATCTGGCTGCAGAGACAAAAAACATCCAGATCCAATTCACCATCTGTGACGCAGACCAACACTGCACCTCCCAACCTATTTCCACAACAGTTTTATCGAACAGAGGCAACACCAGTCCAACATCCAACATCCAAGCTCCAAACTCTGACAGTCCCAATCCCAAATTTCAGGTACTCGGCGATCCCAACCGTCTGCAACAAGTCGTCTGGAACCTGTTATCCAATGCCGTGAAGTTCACTCCCAACGGCGGACGGGTGGAAGTTACGTTGTCCTTGGTCCTTCATTCTTTGCCAACGACGAATGATCAAGAACAACGGACAGAATACGCCCAGATCACCGTTATCGACACTGGCAAAGGCATTGCACCCGATTTTCTACCGCATCTGTTTGAATATTTTCGGCAGGAAGATGGAGCCATTACCCGTCAGTTTGGTGGGTTGGGGTTGGGGTTGGCGATCGTCCGGCACATTGTGGAATTGCACGGGGGGAGTGTGCAGGCCAGCAGCCCAGGAGAAGGCCAGGGAGCAACCTTTACAGTACGGTTGCCGTTGCTCAAAGATGTCCACACCGATGGGGAGCCACTAGAGGCTGCAACAGATCAGGCCGCTGCACGCCCTACGGAACAATCAACACCGGGCAGGGTGAAAGGTTAATGACACGGTTCGTGACACTGTCGGCTGCCCCATCATCCGTGAGGCCAATGCCTCGGCAGCCCATGATAATTAAATCGGCTGCAATTTCGTCGGCCACATCACAGATCGTAAAAGCAGGCTTCCCTTGCCGCTCGATCGTTTCCGCTTCAATCCCTTGTTGAGAGAAGAGCGCCTTCGCACTTTCCAGCAGTTCCGCGATCGCCTCCGGAGACGACTTGCGCTCGATCGTCGGTGCGGCCTCACCCTCACCCTCTTCGTGAGTCTCAACAACAGACAAAATCACCAAACGGCTATTGTGAATTTTGACCAGATTCGCTACTGTTTCAGCCGCCTGGCGGGACTCCCGACTTTGGTCAATCGAAAATAAAACCGTTTCAAACATACTGTTGATCTCCAGTTCTCTCTCTGATCATCCCCTGAAAGACGTTTTCCCAAAACATCTCTACCTCCCACTCAACCAGACGTTTTACCAAAACGTCTCTATCCTTCCACCCATTATCCCATCCATCCTCTCCCCCTATTACCCTCCCCCTATCTCTATATCTTCCTGGCTTTATCCACTCCTGATCCCGCTCTGTCACAAAAGTCAAATCAGGTCAATGAGAAATGACAAAATGTGAAAAAATATGAATAGGTAAAAAGACTCATTCCAAAAGACTCATTCAGGAGGTTTCGGTGTCCAAGAAGACCGTAGCAAACTTATCGTCTGCCGACTTATCTGGGAAGCGGGTTCTGGTTCGGGTTGATTTCAACGTGCCCCTGGATGATCAGGGCAGCATCACGGATGACACCCGGATTCGGGCCGCTCTGCCCACCATTCAGGATCTGACTTCTAAGGGCGCAAAAGTTATTCTCGCCAGTCACTTTGGCCGCCCGAAAGGAGATAATTTTGCCGCCCGCGCTGTTGATAAATTCCGCCTGACTCCAGTGGCAAAACGCCTGTCGGAATTGCTGGGTAAACCTGTAGTGAAGACAGATGACTGTATTGGCGCAGATGTGACGACCAAAGTCAGTGTCATGAACAATGGGGATGTGCTGTTATTGGAAAACGTCCGTTTCCATCCCGGTGAAGAAAAGAACGATCCCGAATTTGCCAAGCAGCTTGCTTCTGTGGCCGACCTCTATGTGAATGATGCCTTTGGTACGGCTCACCGCGCCCATGCCTCTACAGAAGGAGTCACTCACTACCTGAATCCCTCTGTGGGCGGTTTCCTGATTGAGAAAGAATTGAAGTACCTGCAGGCGGCGATCGAATCTCCCCAACGACCTCTGGCTGCAATCATCGGTGGTTCTAAGGTATCCAGCAAAATTACCGTGATTGAAGCTCTGCTGGAAAAGGTCGATAAGCTGTTCATTGGTGGCGGCATGATCTTCACCTTCTACAAAGCACGGGGTCTGAGTGTGGGTAAGTCGCTGGTCGAAGATGAGTTTCTCGATCTGGCAAAGTCTCTGGAAGAAAAGGCCAAGGCAAAGGGCGTAGAACTCCTGTTACCCACCGATGTGGTGGTTGCTGATAACTTTGCTGCCGATGCCAACTCTCAAACCGTCAGTGTAGAAAACATTCCCGACGGCTGGATGGGTCTGGATATTGGGCCTGATTCCATTAAGGTGTTTCAGAATGCTCTGGCAGACTGCAAGACTGTTGTTTGGAATGGGCCAATGGGCGTCTTTGAGTTTGACAAATTTGCAGCAGGCACGATCGCGATCGCCGAAACCCTGGCAGAACTGACCAAAAAGGGGGCCACCACGATCATCGGTGGGGGTGATTCCGTAGCGGCTGTAGAAAAAGCTGGACTGGCTGACCAAATGAGTCACATCTCAACTGGTGGTGGAGCCAGCCTGGAACTTCTGGAAGGCAAAGTCCTCCCCGGTATCGCGGCTCTTAACGACGCTTAATTAACACCAGAACTCGGAGTTCTTGAAGAAGTCCGAGTTCTCAGCCCAGTTTTCTACTTGCGATCGGCCAAATTACGAGTTTGAGAAATGCCCGCGATTTGAAATTGCCGCTCTACAAACGCCAGCGAATCATTCAAGTGTTCTCGCCAGAAGCGCCAGGTATGGGAACCGGGAAAGGTCATGAATACACTTTTCATGCCCTGTTGCTGTAGCCGCTGATAAAACTGTTGCGCCTGAGAGAGGTAGGGCTTGTCAGCCGTTCCCGTATCAATATAAATGCTGAGGCGTTTGCGATCGCTCTGAGACAAAGTTTTGACAAATTCCATCGGGCTGTTCTGAGAACCGGACTTATCCACAAAGTAGCCGCTGTGACTGAACAAAGTCCCAAAGTGATTGGGGTAATGTAATCCAATGTTGAGTGCTCCCCAGGCTCCGGAAGATAATCCACCGATCGCCCAGGCCGTTGGAGCGGGTAAGGTACGGTAGCGGCTCTGGACTACTTTTACCAACTCATCACCGATCGCCGTTCCCACCTTGCCGTTGGGACCATCAAAATAGTCCGGATCATAGTGAGGATTAGAACCACGTTGATCGTTCCCATCCGGTGTGATCACAATGCTGGGGGTTAATTTGCCAGTCTGATAACGGGTTTGCAGAGTGGCCGGTGCATTTCCCTTTTGCGGTATCAACCAATCCGTTGGGCCACCATGTCCGCCATGCAAAAGAAAAATCACCGGGTAGCGCTGCTGGGGATGCTGCTCATATCCCGGCGGCAGGATCACGCCATAGGTGCGATCGCCTTTCATGGCCTGGCTGTGATAGGTTTCAAGGCGGTAGTTCGGGGAGGAGGGGGACTGCGATCGCTCAGCCGCCATAGCCTTGTTCACTTTTGCAGGTGTACTGTTGCTTACAGGGGAAGCAGCCTCATGCCTAGGAGATCTAGCATTGGCAGACAGGTGCCACCAGTGATAACCCAGCACCAGAGCAGAACACAAGACAACCGCTTCCAGCCAACGATTCTTTAAACGCATAAGTTAAACAGTTAGCGACCCAAATTTTTCACTCAATCGGCAGTACTAACCCTTGCAGAAAGATGGATAGGCTTCTTCCAGAAACCTTCATTACGATAGTTCCCTTTCCCGGATCTGGATGTGGCAACTCCGTCACAAAGCTGTGAAATTTGCTTGTCATTCATTTCACTACTCAACGGGCTGCTTTTCAGGATCAACTTGCCCAACTGAAACAATTTAAGGTTGATCCGATCGCTGCCCAAGAAATCCAAAGCATTGAAATACGACTCTCTGGAAGCGGAACATTGACTGGAGCAGCATTGAATCAGGCTGATAGAAGATATGAACGAATGTAAAAATCAGCCAGTTTTTCTCATAAATATTGTCGCTATCTGATCCCGGTGTTAACGTCTGTAAACAGGATCGTTCTGAAGTTTATTGAGGAGACGTAGATTTATGATTCAGGTTTTGTGTCTGTGATATCTCAGCAACTCCTGAGATTCTCTCTCAATCCATGTCTTCGGAATTTTACGGACGAGAGGTCAATAGCCTGAAATCTACTGAGGGCAAGGTATTCAGTTATTGACTTTTGCACCTCTGGGAAATACCAGATCAACTGCTGCGTCTGTACTTGCCTTGTGTAGAAGCCATTTCCGGAACGGTAACTCTTAATCGTGTAGCTGGCTCGAGATTTACATTTGTTAAAGTTCCAGATCCTTGATTTCTTTTTTGTTTCAGACCCAAATTGTTTCGCTGGCAACCTCATCTTTAGGTACGCTATCGCTTGATGTTCTCTGGCCATAGCCCCTGGAATAGTGCCGTGAAACCTCAATGTTGGAGGTGTTTAATGACAATTAGAGGAAAAACAGCCCTTGTGACTGGAGCCTCGCGGGGAATCGGACGAGCGATCGCCCTCAAATTTGCTCAACAGGGCGCTAAACGCTTACTGCTAGTGGCCCGTAGCTACCATCACTTAAC
>JBBIQC010000102.1:0-304 GCA_037442585.1 Oscillatoriales cyanobacterium bin_317 | reverse complement strand
AGTCGCATCTGAGGTAGAAGCGATGGGGACAGAGGCCGTGATTCTGCCCCTGGATCTGACCCAACCGATTGAAGTTCACAGTGCGATCGTTAAAGCGTTGCGTCATTATGGCCCGGTTCACATTCTGGTTAACTGTGCTGGGGTCGCCTACCAAACGTCTTTCCTGCAGTCTCGCTTGATGCAGGTGCAGGATGAAATTGCCACCAATCTGGTGGGTATGTATACCATTACTCGCCTCGTCGCCCGCCGTATGGTGGCCCAACGGGAAGGCACGATCGTCAATGTCTCCAGCCTGATGGGCAAG
>JBBIQC010000101.1:8952-10719 GCA_037442585.1 Oscillatoriales cyanobacterium bin_317 | reverse complement strand
GGATAAATTTCCTGCTGATATTATAAAGAAATCGTGAAGGGCAAAAGGCTCCAGGATCTGCTTAAATTTTTCTCAGCACTCAGCACTCAACTTTCAGCGCTTCTGGAACTTTCGAATCTTCCGGGGCATGGATGGAATTACAATGCTGGTCTATACTCTAAACGAAGTCCGGTAGAAAGCGGCAGCGTTTCTCCGCAGAACAACCACTAATTCTGGACTTGGGGCGAGGATCAAATTTGACCCATGAGGGTGAGTGCGCTGACTGGGGGTTGTAAGGCAGACTCTAAAACGAGGGTACTTACAACCGTTGGGACAGCAACCTATGATGTTAGCTGAAGAAATGGCACTGGCTGAAACAATCTCCGATGAATGGCAAGCGCGACTGCAGGAGGAACTACCTGAGCACAGTTCTGTGGCCCGTAACAGCATTGTGCACTGGCTAGTTGGGGAAGATACCTCTCGCTTTGATGGCCTGGATGCCATGCAGCGGCAAATTATCGAGCAGGCAATGGATTACCGCTACCGGATTCTGCGTCAGCGCTATCTGGGAATGTCGCCAGAAAAAGCCTATAAAGGACTGATTCAACGGCTCAGCAATCTGTTTTTGATTCGCAATAAAATTCGTACCTGGATCGCCCTATCTCGCGATCGCCAGCGTACCGTTCTGGATGTGCTGGAAGAAGTGATTCAGGAACTGTTGCAGAACGATCGCTACATGCAACAGCAGGTAGCCTGGATTGCCCAATGTACCCGTGATTCTCGCCTGCGGAATGCTTTGTTATTGGCCAGTACCGAAGAGTATTGTCAGCGCCCCATTCGGAATCAACCTCTGTTGTGTTACCGCTTCGTAAATTACCTGCGCCGCACCCAGAAAGGCGGGATGACTCAGGTGCCGACCGACGATTTCATCCGCCTGGTTTCCGAAGAGATTTCGCCCGATGATTCGGAAGGCTCGGTCAGCCTGTTAGATTCCCGTGCTGTCGATGAGTATCTGGATGCTCAAGCAGAACTGGAACAGCAAGAACTGCGAAATGTAGTACAGCAACGGTTTGAAGCCTATCTGATCGAGAAGAATGTGGATCCTCAGGCCGTTAACTGGCTACGGCTGTATCTCCAGGGGCGATCGCAAGAAGCGATCGCAAAGGAACTCAATATGGAGGTGAAGCAAATTTATCGCCTGCGAGAAAAGGTGAGCTACCATGCTGTCAAAGTATTTGCCTCCAAAACCCAGGCCGATCTTGTGGCCGCCTGGTTAGGCAACCAACCCAAGTCTCAGAATTAGACAATGTAAGGTTTTGATGGTTTTTGTCTCATACTCTATGGAGTTTATGCTATGTCGTTGGTTAATCAGGGATCTAAGTTTCCCTGGCAGATTAGCATAGTAGTCCAGACCTACTGAGCAATTCCCTATGGTGTTTCCTTCTGGTGCCCCGTCCGAGTTCCAAGAATCTGAACCACGACGCACTGCTCAGGCACAACAGTCAAAACCGGATTGGATGAATCAAATTGATGCCGAGCAAGCCTTTCGATTGGTAGACAGCATTCTTCCCTTCGAGGCTTGCTTGTATCACCAAATTTTGCCCCTCTCTCTGGAGGGGAGCCGACTGAAGCTGGGAATGGTGAACATTGATGATACGGCTGCCCTGGATTATGTCCGTCGC
Source organism: Oscillatoriales cyanobacterium bin_317 (assembly GCA_037442585.1). Taxonomy (GTDB): domain Bacteria; phylum Cyanobacteriota; class Cyanobacteriia; order Leptolyngbyales; family Leptolyngbyaceae; genus Leptodesmis. Next base: position 9,058 of record JBBIQC010000101.1, on the reverse strand, counting down.
ATCCTGGCTTATATGAATTGCTCCCTGGTGCCCCATCCCCTGGCTTCAGATGTTCACTATGCTGCGTTGTCGGCTTACCTGCAATATTCCGACCAACAAAAGAAGG
>JBBIQC010000101.1:0-8942 GCA_037442585.1 Oscillatoriales cyanobacterium bin_317 | reverse complement strand
AGCCCTGCGGCTCCTTGGGTAGCTAGACGGATTGCCAAAAAGCTGGCTGAACAATCTTCCCAAAGAGCCTCCGATAGCGGAGCAGAGCATTCGCCCGATCCCCATACCAGTCCAACGCTCCTGGTAGATAGCCCGACTGAATTACCGTCTTTTCGTGCGAACCCGCCTGCCGATAACGGGCTTGTAGAAAGTGAGCGATCGCTGGCTCCTCAACCCCTGGGAGTTCATGAAGATGAGGATACGGTTATCTTCAGCGAACCCTTTGAAAGCACAGCACCATCAGATCAAGCGGCTGAGTTAGAAATTGCTCCTCAACACCTGTCGGATGATCCAGTCGTGTTGTCGTCTCTTCCAGCCGATGCTTTACTCCAGGAGCTTCTAGGACGCATTCTGGCGTGGGGAATTGGTCGTCTGTATTTAGAGCAACGGCTCGAACATGGCCGAATTTTGTGGAGCCAGAATGGTGTTTTGCAAGCTGTGCTGGAAGTGTTGCCTACTGCTACACTGCAAGGCGTAATTCGGGAACTAAAACAATTAACCAACGTGCCCGCAGCCGTGGTTCAAAAGAATAAGCAAGTTGAAATTGAAAAAATGTACCAGGGCCGTCGCTTATTACTGCGGCTACGGTTGATGCCCGGAAAGTACGGCGAAGAAGCAACCTTACAAGTCCTGCGCGGGGCTGCACTCAAGTTCTATCGGCAGCAGCAGTTGGTCAATCTGGCCCAAGAAGCCACAGGGATTGCCCAGCAACTGCAAAAAAAGGTGAATGAAATGGCTGCCTACAGCCGGGATCATGCCGTGGAACCGCCAAACCATTTAGGCATTTACTCTGAACTCGATCGCATCCTGAAACGCATTGGCTACCAAATGTCCAGCCTCCAGACCCTGAAGCCTAACGACTCCGCTGAAGAAGAGTAAATTTATCGGGTAGCGCGTTTATTCGGATTTTGCAACTCGGTAGTCGGTTCATCAGGATTAGAGGGTAGGTCTGGAAAGGCTGAAGCCTCCTGCTCCTTATCTTGATCCGGCGAGATCGCGGGCGGACATCCCTGATGCAGAGCCAGATTACGGCGACTGATAGCCTGTAAAAAATCTGGTTTTAGCTGCAAAGCCCGATCATAGCTCTCCAGCGCTGCTTCGTAGTCCCCCAGATGGCTAAGGGCAACCCCTCGGCTATACCAGGCAGGATAAAAATCCGGATTGATCTGCACCGCCTGATCGTAACTGGCGATCGCCGCTTCATTTTGTCCCAGGTGTCCCAAGGCTACACCTCTGGCATACCAGGCTTCATACAGATTAGGTTGATGCTCCACGGCTTTGTCGTAGCTGCTAATCGCTTCTGTATACATCCCCAATTTACGAAAAGCAGATCCCCGACTGTACCAGGCTCGGGAGAATTGAGCATCTAATTGAATCGCTTGCTCATAACTGCGGATGGCTTCCTCGTAGCGTCCAGACTTGTAAAGGGTACTTCCCCAGTTGTACCAGGCTTCTCGCAGATCGGGTTTGAGATGCAGCGCCTTACTGTAACTGTCGATCGCCTCTCGATACCGACCCAGCGCATCTAACGCATTGCCCCGGTTATACCAGGCTTCATGCAGATCCGACTTAATTTTGAGTGCCTGGTCATAGCTGGCGATCGCCTCCTCATATCGTCCCAGTTTGTGTAACACATTGCCCTGGTTATACCAGGCTCCATACCAGTCAGGTTTGATCGTCAGTACCCGTTCGTAACTGGTCAGTGCTTCGGTATAGCGCTGTAAGCGGTGCAGGATATTGGCCCGGTTGTACCAGGCATTGGAGTAATGGGGCCGGAATTCGATCGCCTTGTCGTAGCTTTCGATCGCTTCCTCATAGCGCCCCAACTTGTCCAGAATAATCGCCCGGTTATACCAGGACTTGGAATAGTCCGGTTCCAGTTGCAAAGATTCGTCGTAACTTTCCAGAGCCGCCTCGTAACAGCCCGACTTATCCAACGCATTCCCTCGGTTATACCAGACCTGATGAAAGGATGGTCGTAACTTCAGGGCCTGATCGTAACTGGCGATCGCGGCTTCATAACTTCCCAGATGATAGAGGGCAATTCCCCGGCTATTCAGGGCTTCTGGGTAATTGGGCTGCAAATCCAGTGCCTGGTTGAAACAAGTGATGGCATCGCTATAACGGCCCAACTCACAGAGGGTAATGCCCTTGTGGTACCAGGGTTTGTGCCAATTCGGATTAAGTTGCAAGGACCGATCGAAGTTGGCGATCGCATCTTCAAAGGCACCAGCATGGCTTAGCTGTAATCCCTGCTGAAGGAAAAGTTCTGCTTCCAGGTTCGACATCCGGGGCATGGTGTGAGGCACCCAACAGGTAGTGGTTTGATTAAGCTCGTAGATGTACTTAATAGCCTTTATGCCCATTCAGAACGAAAGAGTACAAGGGGGTTACTCCCCTTACCCCCTCCACCGTCAACAAGCAGGCTTTCAATAACAGAGTACTATTGGTCCGCTTGAGCAAGTGTGACGTTTCTGTCAACCTCAATCACCCCCTTTAAAGACATCTCTTTTTCACAAGGGGTTATTGCAGCCAGTCCCCCCATATATCCATCCTTCTGTACCTTCACGGAGAAAGATCTGTTTGAGGCAGACGAAAAAGAGTTCTTTAAACTATAAAGAAATATGTATCCTGGAGGAGAAAGATTGTATAGCCGAACAATTTACCAGGGTGATGCATCCCTAACCAAATCTTATTAATAGAAAAAATTTGTAGTGTATGATCACCAACCGTACCTTTAAGGCAACCTGTTCCTTCACTTGTTTAAGTTCCTTGTTGTTCCACCTCATGTCAGTACCACTCACTGTGGGTTCAATTCAGAGATGACATCCTTAAGCTCAATCCAGGATGACATTATTTTACGGCTCAGAGAATAACCTGTTGACGGTTCGTGAATTCGCTGTTCCTCCTCCACACACCTCTCACTTAGCAGCAGAAAGAGCAACACGTAAATGGTTAATCAAAGGGCAGAACGATCGCAGCGTCTAGCCTGGTTAGAAGGAATTCGGATCCTCTCAGTGGTGATGTTGCTCCTCTATCATGTTCAGTTACGGTTTACGGGATACGCCTATACTCCCCAGCCAACCGGATTGGTAGATAATCTCAACCAGTTAATTGCGGTGACAGAAGAATTACCGGGCCAGGGCAGTTGGATGCAATTGCTGGCTCTACCCGCCTGGTTTGGATTTCAGTTTGTGGATGTGCTGGTACTGGTTAGCGGGTTTAGCCTGGTGCTATCCCTACAGGGAAAATATCTGGAGGTCGGTCAGTTTCTACGACGGCGATTGTCAAGGATTCTTGTACCTTTTTGGACGGTGGTTTGGTTGGCTGTGCCCCTGCTCTGGACGATCGCAGTTGCCACCGGAAGCCGTCTTCCTGAACCCTGGTATCTGTTTGCTGGAATTACCTATCCCCTGACATTCAGTTATGACAGTGAATTATTAGTCGGCACCAGTGGCCCGTGGTGGCTCATGTCACTAACCCTGAGCTTTGCCGTGATCTCTCCCTGGTTGTGGAAGCTGATGCAGCGTTGGGGAGGAATGAACTTATTGCTAGTAAGTACAATCCTGACCATCGGCTATCGCGCTCTGGCAGTCTATGGTTTAGGCGGACATCCAACTTCCGTAATTTGGGATAGTGCGGCAGGTTGGCATCCCTTCGCGTTGTTTCTATCTAAATTGAGTACATTTGTCCTGGGTATGGTTGTAGGACAGGCATTTACTCAGCGACGTGGCCCAGTGTACTGGCCAGTTCGCAAGGCTTTAATTGTAGGAATTTTGGTTTATGCGATCGGCTTTTTCTGCCAGTTTTACCTGGGGGGATGGGTGTTCTCAGATTTATTGCTGCCGATCGGCTTAGGGCTGTGTATCATGGTGGCCTTGCGTGTTCTGGCCAATCAACCGATGGCAGCGGCAACAATGGTAACGCTGGGAGCCTATACCTATACCTACTTCCTGCTGCATGGCATGGTGGCTGATCGAGTACTGCAGTTAATTGTTCAGGGCGACCCGACCCGGTATGTCCTGATGCTACCCGTGATAGTGGGAGGCACGTTGATTTTGGCGATGTTAGTGGAGTACATCAGTCCTCTAATTCGACGCATTCTAGTTGGATTAGCGCGGGATCTGGATTATGTTCTGGCGACGACCCCGACCCTGTCCCAACCGTTCTGGAATCCACAAGTGGGAGACCAGGTGCGATACCGGGGGGAAGCAGGCTGGACAGTGCTGAAGGTAGAAAAACTGCTGGATGAACGGGAGTTTTTCCTCTGTCAGGTGAGCGATGGACGGCGATCGCTCTGGGCCAACGAGGACGATCTGGAACCGATTGGGCAACGCCTTTCATGAGTGGCCTGAAGCATATCCTGATTTGTTTTGCTGAGGTTGGTCTGGAATCTCAACGAGCCGTTCGCCAATCATTCAACGTTTCACCCTAAAGACTGGAGGACTGAAGTGAAGAAGTGGTCAGTCGATCTGCACAAATTAATCTATACCCACATTTTATTGATTGGGGTGCCTACGATTTTTTATTACTGCCTGCGACGGGGCGGCTTTACGCTGATCGATGTCCACATGGCGATCGCAACGTTCTTCTTAGTCAGTTCCCTGATGATTATTGTGGAATCGTCTAATGCGTTGTTCCGTCGCTATGCAGTTGCATCCGAAAAGCCAGCCCCAGAACCTCTGAAGCGGCTCAGGCGATCCTTCAAATCGGCCTTTGGCATCGAGGGCCGCTGCCTCCGTCCGCAAACCCCTTTACCGCCCTGCTCTTTGATCGTAGTGGCCTACCTGCCAAACGAACAGGACATTATTCTGGAAACGCTGCAACACATTCTGACCACAGTGGAGCGATCGCCCGCTGGCCTGGAACTGGTTCTGGCTTATAACACTCCGGTTGATTTACCGATCGAAGCCGACCTGCACCTGCTGGCCGAGGCCCATCCAGAACTGCGGCTCCTGCGGGTGGAGGGCAGTCATTCTAAAGCAGAGAATATTAATGCCGCGCTGGAAATTGTGACCGGAAAGATCACCTGTATTCTGGACGCTGACCACCATCCCAGTGCCGACTGTTTTGTCCGCGCATGGCGCTGGCTAGAACAAGGCTACGACGTAGTACAGGGGCGCAATGTCATCCGCAATCACGCCCACAGTCTGTTAACTCAGAATATCGCTGTGGAGTTTGAATCACTGTATGGGGTGAGTCACCCGGCCAAGTCTTTCTTAACCGACTCCACCATCTTTGGTGGCTCCAATGGCTACTGGCACACCTCCGCCTTGCAGAAAGTCCGGTTTAATCCCACGATGCTAACGGAAGACATTGATGCCACGATGCGAACGTTGCTGAATGGGTATCGGATCGTCCACGATCGCAGCATCATTGCCACGGAATTAGCGCCAGAAGATTTCAACTCCTTCTGGTTTCAGCGCAAACGCTGGGCGCAGGGCTGGCTGGAAGTCAGTTTTAAGTATCAGCGACGAGTCTGGCGATCGCCCCACTTCACCCTCTGGCAAAAGATCTACTGGACGTACCTGCTCTACTACTGCGTCATTTACTCCCTGTGTGCCCTGCAGATTCTGCCGCTGATTCTCAGTATGTTTCTGTTCCACGGCTATTTGCCACCTTCCGATAATGCCTACTTGTGGATCAGTACGCTAATTACCTTCTTCAGCGGGTTCTATCAAACGGTTGTAACCATGAAAGTAGCAGCCATTCGTTATCCCAACCGTTACTTTGCCCAGCACGCAATTCTCATCTTCCTCTACACCACCTTGAAAAACATGATCTCGACCGTAGGACTGTATGACCATTTGAATGGTCAGAACAGTTGGGTGGTGACTCCCCGTGGCAAACAATCTACTCCCGTGGTTCAACCAGATGCTGGGTCTGTGTTGGGTTCAACCAGCGGACTCGGTTCCACAGAAGAACCTTTATTGCCTTAGCATGATTCTCATTACGATCTAAACCTTGTCCAAGTCCAGAACCGTAGTTTCTCTTATAGGAAAACTCCAGTTCTCTAGCTGGACTTGGTTTAGCTTCTATTTCTGCGCCTGCAGAAATAACCTCATACCCAGTTTCCAAGTAGTTTTTCTGTGAGGATATTAGAATGACCTATACAGCCGATGAATCCAAAACGGTAATGCAAGCCGTGATGATGAGTGGACTGGCAGTCGCGATCGCCGATATGGGGATTATCTCAACAGCGATCGAAATGTCTGCCTTAGCTAGAGAATTGGTAGGAGCGACCAAGCATTACCCCAACAACAGCATTATTCAATCCATCTTTTCGGAAGCAGCCCTGAAGCACAATTCACCTGGGGAAGTGCCCAAGGATATCACACCTGAAAATGCTTCTGATAAAGCGATCGAGGCGATCAATTCAGCAATCTCCCTGCTATCAACAAAAGCAACTCCAGAGGAAGTGAACGAGTTTAAACAGTTTGTGTACACTTCCGCTGAAGCAGTAGCGAATGCTGCAGGAAGCGGTCTATTTGGCTCTGGTGCTCAGAAAGTGAGCGACAGGGAAGCCGCCACTCTCGCTAAACTGAAAGCCGCATTAGAGGTCTGAAAAAAGGAGAGACGTTCCACCGGAACGTCTCTCCAGCAAATACAAACAACCGATCTGGCACCCAATCAAAATACCAAGAAAAAATCGCCCTCCATTGCTGCAGGACGATGTTAATTTATGTTGCAGGCCAATAATCTGGCATTATTGCTTAGAAATAAAATCCTGACCTTGCTTTAAGGCTTGCTGTCCAATATTCTTGAAAACCCAACCCAGAGCGAGAGCCAGAGGAAGCAGAACGATCAGTAAGCGCCAATCCATGAGACACCTCTTACTCAGTTAATAAAGATTTTTGAATGATTCTCATATTTATTATGTATCGTAAGTTCGCCAGAATTCCTAGTCCCTTTTTGAAAATCCTGTATCCGTCCCTCGCCCGGCATGAACTAAGGCGAGTTGCTTGTAACGGTGGGCATGTTCAATTAACTCATCGGCCTCTGCATCGGATATTGTACGGATAACTTTTCCAGGAATCCCGACCACCAGCGATCGCGGCGGCACATCCTTCGTCACTACGGCTCCGGCCCCAATAATGCTGCCAGTCCCCACCCGTACTCCATCCAGGACGATCGCGCCAATCCCAATCAGGGATCCGCGTTCCACATAGGCACTATGAACGACGGCCCGATGACCAATCGTGACGTATTCTTCCAGAACCGTGGGTTTTCCCGGATCTCCGTGGAGAATCGCCCCATCCTGAACGTTGGTGCTTTTGCCAATCACAATTGCTTCCACATCACCTCGTAACACGGCCCCGTACCAGATACTGGCTCCCTCAGCGATCGTGACTTGCCCCACGATCGTGGCATTGGGAGCGACAAAGGCCGCTTGAGACAGGTCGAGAGGGGGCCAGAAAGATGAAGATTGTATCCGTTGGTCGCTAAAATCGTTCACAGTATCTAAAAGTCGCTATGGGTGCCGATAGAATTACCTAATGGAGGAGTAAACCTACCTCGATATAATAGACCTATTGGCACTGATGCGTAGAGAACAGGCAGATTCGCCCTCAATGATCAACCCCGCCCTGCAGTACCCAATTTTTGGCCCGGAAATTCAGTGCCCTCACTGTCGCCAGACCATTCCGGCACTCACGCTGACGGATACTTATCTCTGTCAGCGACATGGTGCTTTTGAAGCGAACCCAAAGACCAGTGAACTGATTCACCTGCAGTCTGGGCGACATTGGCGGCGCTGGGAAGGGGAATGGTATCGCCAACATACCCATCCTGACGGCATCCGATTTGAAATTCATGAAGCCCTCGATCGCCTTTACACCCAGGGCTACCGGGCAACGCGGGTGATCATTGCCAAGCGCTACAAAGACCTGATCAGTACCTATCTGGAGCGCAGCACTCCCTGGCGAGGCCAGAATGAAGCTCCAAAGCCGAGACTATATGGTCTTCCGGTAGAATTCAGTCCTGATCCAGAAGAAGTCCCCTGCTGGGAAGTCATCAACTTCGACCTGGAAAAAGAACCGGGTGCCCCTGTCCGCTATCCTTATTTCAGGCTGTTTGAATAAGTTTTACAGCAGTCTTAGATTGATTAAACTACAGCAGGTTAGATGGGGTGTGGTGAATGCTAAGCAGACGTGAGTAGGCTTTTCATTCCTTGATTCTCTCACCCCGTCGTACCTGAATCAGTTCGGCGGCAATGCTGACGGCGATTTCTTCAGGGGTCAGGGCACCAATGCTGAGGCCGATCGGAGCGTGCAGCGATCGCAACTGTTCCGCAGCAAATCCCGCCTGCTCCATTGCCTGCTTTACTTTTCGGACTCGTTTCTGACTGCCAATCATGCCAATGTAGGTACAGGGAATTTCTCGTTTCAGCAAGGCTGACAGCGCTTCCAGATCATATTGATAGCCGCGAGTCAGTAGAGCGGCATACAGTTGGGTGTGGTGAGCCAGTTGGGTGAGGGCGGTGGCGATCGAGGTAGTAAAGATCCGGGCTACCTGAGGATAGTGCTGCCTGTTCGCCCATTCTTCTCGCTGATCCTGAACCATCACCTGAAACCCGATCAAGTCAGCCACTTTTGCCAGTTGAATGCCGCAATGACCTGCACCAATGATCAGCAGGGTGGGAGGGGGATGGAGGAGTTCGGAGAAAGGGGATCGGGGATCGGTGCCTCGTGCCTCTTCCAGGTAGGGCGATCGCTCCTGCTCAAAGGGCGTTACCAGCGTTACGGATTGCCCAGCCTCTAGATGGGTGAGGATTTGCTGGGCCAGGGCGATCGCCTCCTTCCCTGACCAGCCTTCTAACCAGACTTGCATCTGTCCGCCGCACACTCCCTGGGTATCGCGATCGGGGGCACCGGATAGATCAATTGCTACCAATTGCTTTTCTC
>JBBIQC010000100.1:0-10722 GCA_037442585.1 Oscillatoriales cyanobacterium bin_317 | reverse complement strand
ACAAATTGCCCATTAATCCCCTTGACTTCGTCGGACTCAGGGCATATTGTTGTGCAGCCGTCGGCTACGGAGTGTTTAAAGGGGGCGGTAACTATCACTTTCTATAAACGTCTTTTCGATGTTTGCATTGCAGGAGGAGAATGACCAACTCTTTATCGTCGATCTCATAACGAACGCGATAATCACCAATACGAATACGGTACTCGTTATCAGAACCCTTCATCTTGACCACACCATCAGGGCGTGGTTCGTCGGCGAGTTGTTGGATTTTAACAGCAATACGCTCGTAAACGTCATCAGGCAAAGCATCTAGCTGTTTCTGCACAGCTTTGGGTGTAATGATGGTGTAAGTCATGCCGATCGCTCTGCCCGTTGTGCCCTGTATTCATCAAAAGTCATGTAATCCCCTGCTCGGTAGTCAGCACGGGCAGCTTGAATTTCAGCAATATCCTCTGGAGAATCTTCATCATGGGGGAATAACTCAGCTTCCAGAAGTTCCCAAAGCTGATGCTTTTCAGCAATCCCTAGTGATGAAATAGCTTCTAATAGTGATTGAAATGAAATATCTACTTTTACAGTATTCTCAGTCATTGAAACTTACCTCCACTTTTGCTTTTGCATCATGCATCTTTAAGTGTTGCTGTGCCCATTCTCGCAGTTGCTTATCAGGATCATTGATGGCGCGATCTATCAGTAATTCCAAAGTTTCAGAATGGGTAGGATAGTTAATCAGAAGGGTTTCTAACGCTGTTTGACGAGGATTTTCTTCGAAGGGGAAATTTCTGTCAAAATCATCTTTGAGAACACAATCTTTCAAAAATTTCAACTTTTCAGCTTCATTCTTCCAAATATCAATTAGTTTTTTAATTGCAATACATCTAACCTGCCAGTCTGGATCTGCCTTTGCCTTCTCTCTAATAATCTTTAGTATCTCTGGATTCTCTGAGTAAAGAGTAGTTAATTGCTTAATAGCAACTCCTCTAGGATTAATAAATCTTTTCTGCCGAGCATATTGATCTCGAACAAATGGATCTTGAGTAGCACATTTGTATAAAACCTCAAACAATCTAACATTCTGGCTGTGAACTCTTGCTAGTTCATAAATAGATATCCATCTTACAAAATGTTCTTCATTAGAGAGAGCATACTCTTCTAGCATAGGAATTATATTAGAGAGATCATTCTTCTGCTGAATCAACTCACATAGTGCTGTAACTCTTACTATAGAGTTTTTACTGGATTCTATACAAATTTTAATTAAGTCTAAAATCTCAGGACTGCTGGCTTTGATTCTAATTAGTTTCTGTACTATTACAGCAGCAACATCTCCAGATTCATTCTCGTTAGACTGAATACAGTTTTGTAGATTCTCCTCTAGCCAGGAGCTTGTTTGAGTTTGATTCTTCCAGGATTCTAAAATAATAGAAAGAGCCTTGCTAACATTGGAGTGAAAAATAGCTGTCGTACTATTGTCTGTCAATCTACCTGTAGACCAGCTATACGTTCCTCTATTCAAAAATATTAGATCTAAAAGTCTAGTATAGACCGATTCAATTTCCGATTGATTTTCAAGTTCTGAAAAGCATTCAGATGCAATTAATAGATGTAAAGAATCTTTTTTATTGTTTTCCCTATCCATTAAATAGTCTATTAACTCAAGCGCAAACTTTTCATTCAGCAACCCACAAATGAGCCGCAAAACCTCGTGCCAGGTTTCATCATGCCAATGTTGTCCAAAAACCTCATCGCGTAATTGTTCAAAGGTAAGGATGCGTTGTTTCTCAAATCGATTGACGATTTCAACCGCACAAAAATATTCTAAAAAGGTACGATGCATGAAGCCATAGGTGTCCGCTCCGCGATAGCAGAGGATAAAGTTTCGTTCTCGCAGTTGTTGAATCAACCGATTGGCTTTTTCGCGAGGTTCACTGAAGCCCTGATCGCGTAAATAGTCGGTCAGAATGCGGGTGAGGTGTTCGGCACTGATTAGATTTCCCTTCAACCCCTCTTCCCCTGCCTGCATTTCATAGGCAATCAGGCGAAGCATTTCTTGCTTTTCCCGTCGCCCGATCGCATCCATCGGAATCTGCAATCGCTTGTGATCCACATCCCAGTGGTAGAGCAACACCCGCGAAGCCTGGCCATAGAGGTCAGCCCGATCGCGGGGTAACTCCTGCCGTCGATTTAAAATTGTCATCATCGTCAGCAGCAGCGGATTATCTGCCAGGTTGGCGATCGCTTTTGAATTGGCGATCGCATCCTTTAATCGCTGTTTCAGCCGCACTTTATCGAGATCGCTGCCCATTGATAGGTCATACCAGCGATCAATAAATTCGTGAATCTCATTGGTGTCTAGGGATTGAATGGTGAAGTGTTGAAACCCACTGTGCTGAAGGCGGTCGGGGTTGTAACCGATAATTCGAGATGTGACCAACACCTGGGCTTTGGGATATTGTTGGGAAAAGCGAATGATGTCATTAATGACGGTCGATTGAGTGGCGCGATCGAACACCTCATCCAGACCATCAAACATCACCAGCGTTGGCGACTCCAGTAAATGCTGATGGAGTTGCTGCTGGTCAAACTGCCAGTCCACTCCCCGACCTCGATGCAGAAATTCGAGGAAGTTAGCAGATGGATTGACGGCAAATTCCCGCAACTCGATCAATAACGGCAGTTTCTCTGTCTTGCATTCGACCCATTCCAGTGCCAGATATTGCAACAGACTTGACTTGCCCGATCCCGGATCTCCTAAAATCAGCGCCCGATGAGAGTCTGCTACTGCTTCTAAAACTTTTCGTGCGGGTTCCTGAAAATACTCATGGCGATAATGCTCCAAAGCTTCAGGTGATAAATCTGCTTCGAGTTGTCCTTCGGCTTGCAGTTGTCGTTTCAAGTCCAGAGGCAGGTCGTAGCGCATGGGGGGCAAAGCTTCTCGCACCGTTTGCTCAATGAACATTGCCCATAACTTGATGGCATCGACGCGATCAGTGCTGTCAAGGGTGTACAGCTTCAGATAGCCATAGCTGGACTGTAAACTGGCTCGATAAGTCTCAACATCAAATCCCGGTGAGAGTTGGGCTGTATTACGGGCAATGTCTTCTAGTAGGTCGGTTTCGAGCAGCGATCGCAACTCTGGATTCGCTTTAACAATACCCTTAACCTCATACACATATTCTTTGCAAACCCCTCGCCAATCAAACTCCTCTGAAGGGAATTGCCATCCAGAGACTTGATACTGCTGTGTCCAAATTTGCTCTAACTGCCCGTAATTAATTTGTTTACAATCCTTCTCAAAGGCTTTTCCCAGGATGGGGCGGACAGTCTTATCCTGCACAAACTTCTTGATCGCTGCTTTGTAGTGATGCTGAATACTGGTTTCGGGAACGTCATTAATCTGAAGCTCTTTAATAAATCGCTTGATAAAGTAGCCAACTGCCTCTGCCATTGGCGCTTTCAGTGCTGTAGCATTGAGTCGGCTAACTCCGCTACTTAGGCAATCCTTAAAAAAATCTTGGACATACCCCTCCAGGACAGGCTTACTCAAATCGAGAACCTGCTCTAACACTAGCTTACCTAGCTCTACCCCCGTTGTGGCTGCCAACCATTCCAGCATACTGAGATTTCAGACGTGACCTAACACTACCTCTAATATCGCATCCATGTTGGGGAGATGCCAGAGATTTCATGCTCAAGCCACAATAGGCAACCTCAAGCTACGTCCTCACCAATCACTCAGGCGGCACAACTATATTTTCAACCGCTCAGAGCGGTCTAAATATCCTCTATAGCATATTAGGTTGTTGGCTGCGGTCTAAACCCCTTAATAAAAAATTCAACCGTTGAGTGCGGTCTAATATCCCAAATCCAGGGTTTTTGCCGCTGATCGCGGTCTAACTTCTAATCATCTATCCTCAAACAAAAAATTTCCCCCAATATCCAAAACCCGTGTAACAACTCCAGCCTCGACAGCCAGTTGCAACTGGGTCAAGGCTTCGATGTCTTCCATATCGCATCCTCGCTGAAATAGCCGCTGAATCTGGGTTTCATCTCGCGCTGTGAGTTGGCCAGATTGAAGAGCCTCACGAACGATGTGCTTGATCAGTGATGACATTGTTTTCATAAGAATTACTGGAAACTTAATGAAGCCAGTATGAAGCTACACATCGATTGCCAGGGTGATGATCAAGCCACTTGGCTCGTGATTATTGAAGCCGGAACTCGTGACGATCGACTTCACAATTTGTGATGGTTAAGTTCATGCTTGGTGATGTTCGTCACTTCGGAGGGGTGGCAGACCAGGAGATTTTAAGGGACAATTTCTATAAGAGCCGCTGCCCATTTCCGCCTCTGATTACAACGCTTCAGGATTATGCCAGAGCCTCTCTTCATTGCCATTATTATGATCATTGGCTTTATTCCAGGGTTTTACTCTCTGGCAGCCATGCGAAAGATGCGATCGCGCCCCCGCGATCGCATTCATACCGCGATTAATGTCTCTGCAAACCGATTGGGGAATACCCATCCTTACCTGAACACCCAGGACTACCACTACGTTGAAGGGTTGGGATACATGGTGGGCGATTTAACCTGCAAGTTCAACGCCCGCTCTGCTTACCTGCGCTGTGCCATCAATCCCTCTGGCCCCTGCAAAGGCTGTCCTCATTACCAGTCGATCGAATTTAAGTAGGTGGGCACCGTTAGTGAAGGATGAGACAGATTACCCAAAATCCTGGAAAACTGACCAATGGCCGGTTGAACAAATTGAACCGATATAGCCCACCCTGCTGCCTTCGTGATACTAGATGAAGAAATGATGGAGCCGGAGGGAAATTTAAGACTAAGGGCTTGTAGATATGAACAATAGATAAAAGCTCAGTAGATTGGTGGAAATAAACCTTAGATGAGATTGTCCTTTGTCCTTTGCCAATGACGAATGACAAATGACCAACTGACTAATGACAATCTCAATTCAGGAGTTAAACCAAGTCCAGGGAGAGAACGGTCGTTTTCCGATCAGAGAAACTCCGGCTCTGAACTTGGACAAGGTTTAATTCTACCTATCTACATTTTTACGTTCCATCTTCCTCCGTACAGCACATGGCAAATCAATCCACCTTCTTTGAACGGCTGGGCCAGATCGTTCCCTCGATCGCCGTTATGTTGATTGGTGCTTATGGCACCTGGGATTTAGTGATTAAGCCATTAGTGCAGGTAGATCAGGCTCCTACCCAGGCTTGTACAACATTAGTCACGGGTGTCATGGTCGAAAAACCCGCCAAACCCGGAACATCCGCTAAGAAAACTTCGGCCCCGGAAGGGTTGCCTCTGGTGGTTCCGGCAGGAGAGAAACGGGTTATTTCGATCGCAGTAGATAACCCGGATGACAAGCCCATTATCTACACCTGGAAAGCCACTTACGGACAGTTTTCATCCCGCGTCACGACAGATAATCAAGCGACCTACACGGTTCCCAACGCTTTAGTGAATGACAAGATTACCGTAGAAGCCCGACTGCAGGGATGTTCTGTGGCTCAACGCACAGTCACGATCGCCGTTGTTCCCTCTGCCGGATCTCCCCTGCCAGACCCCACCCTGCCAAATTCTATAAATTCTCCTATTTCCGATCCCCTGGCTCCACTTCCCGCTTCTCCACCCCCCCTTTCCGATACTAAAATTCCAGGGCAGTAACTAACGCATTCCGCAGTTTAGAATAAGGATTAACGCTGAATGTAAAGAACTATGTCTGTCAACGTTGAGATTTATACCTGGAGTACTTGCCCCTTCTGTATTCGAGCTAAGGCACTGCTGAACAAGAAAGGGGTTCAATTCACCGAGTACTGTATTGACGGGGATGAGGCTGCACGGGCAGAGATGGCCAAGCGAGCCAATGGACGACGATCGCTACCCCAGATTTTCATTAACAATCAGGGAATTGGGGGTTGTGATGAACTGTATGCGCTCAACGCCCAGGGTAAGTTAGATGCACTATTGAGTTAGTCCTTGGTCATCCGTCTCTGGTCTTTGGTCAACCACTGGCGCGAAGTACGAGGCGCGAGAAAGTTTTAAGTTCTCAGTGCTAAGTTCTCAGTTAGGGGTTCAACTTAAAACTCAAAGCTCAGAACTCAAAACTCCATCTGTTGTCCATTTCCATCCTGAGATTTGATTGTGAAATTTGCATTCATCATTGACCCCATCGATCGTCTGGATCCAGGACACGATACCAGTGTGGCGCTCATGGAAGCGGCACAGGTGTTAGGGCATGAAATCTGGATTACTCAGGCCAATCAACTCGGAGTGGTTGCGGGGAGAGCTTTTGCCTTCTTGCAACCTGTTCGTCTGGTTCCTGTGGCATTACAGGATGGACGGTGGGTGGCGGCGAATCCCTGGTTTGAGGTGGGCGATCGCAGGCAGCGGTTTTTGGATGAAATGGATGCCGTATTTATGCGAACCGATCCCCCGGTAACGGTTCCTTATCTGTACGCCACTTACATCCTGGACTACATCAACCCGGAAAAAACGCTGGTGGTCAATTCACCCAATGGCATCCGGACGGCGAATGAGAAGATGTATGCGCTGCAATTCGCTGAGGCCATGCCAGAAACGATCGTCACTCTCGATAAGCAGGTGATTCGAGAATTTGCCGAGAAGCAAGGCGCGGCGGTTCTGAAGCCCCTGGGGGGCAAGGCGGGAGAAGGCATTTTGTTTTTGGATCCGAGCGATCGCAACTTCAACTCAATGGTGGAAATCAGTACGCATCAGGGTTTGATCCCTGTTATGGTACAGACCTACCTGCCCGATGCCAAGTTGGGAGATAAACGGATTATTTTGTTGCATGGGGAACCCATTGGAGCCGTTAACCGGATCCCGACCGGACAAGAATTTCGAGGCAATATGGCCGTCGGGGGTGCGGTAGCTCAAACTGAAATCACCGATCGAGAACGGGAAATTTGTGCTCAACTGGCCCCTTTTCTGCGTCGGGATGGTCTGATCTTTGTGGGAATTGATGTGATTGGCGGCTATTTAACTGAAGTGAATGTCACCAGTCCCACGGGGATTCGGGAAATCGATCGCTTGAGTGGCGTGAGGCTGGGTCGCCAGGTGATTGAATGGATTGTTGAAAATGCCCGAAATTGAAGTGACCCACGTTGATCTTTTCATTAGGCCCAAATAAAAGAGAGAGACAGCAACAAGCCCCCTAGCGCTGTCTCTCTTTTTCCTCAATTGGGCTGCTCAATTAACTTGAGCATCACACAACCTATCTTTCTTAAGAGTAGCCTGTACTTTTTGCTACCAGGTAAAGCTTCGATGAAAAACAAGCACAAAATTACCAAGTCTTTCTAAAGTAGGCATTTGGGACAGGAGACAAGTGTTCCAACTTCACAAAGTTTTCATAGGACTGGTAAGGCTTCATAAAAAATAGTACATTCATTGGAACAAAAAACTTCCGTCAGCGGATTGCCTACCGTACAAATCAGTAAGCCTATGAAAATCTTTTCAACAGCGTCCGCTATTCTTGGCACGCTTTGTCTTCTTGGAACTGCAACCTGCCAGGTTCAAGCGGCTCTTTTAGTTGGTAACAGTAAAGGCCACAATATACTGATCTTTGATGAAATTAGCGGTAGCTTTTTAGGTGATTTCACCACTCCTGGAATCGGTGGACTGAGAGCACCAGACGATCTGACCTTCGGTCCCGATGGCAATCTTTATGTCAGTGTAGGAGGAGATGGCGATCTCAATCTCTTAGATCCTTTCTATCCCAAAGATTCTGCTGTCCTACGCTTCAGTCCAACGGGCGAATTTCTTGGGGTAGCCGCATCCGGTAATGGACTAGCCCGTCCTTACGGCAATGCCTTTGGCCCGGATGGCACTCTTTACGTCAGCAGTTTTCGGACAAACCAAATTCTTAAGTTTGATGGACAGACAGGAAACTTCTTAGGAGTCTTTGCATCGGACAACAACAATGGCTTAGGAGCCTTGAATGGACTAAATGGGCCAAATGACTTGCTATTTGGGCCTGATGGTAGCCTGTATGTCGCGACTCAAGGTACAGCCAATACAGCGGATGGCAGTTCTGTCACTCCTTACGCCAGCCAGGTACTACGATATACCCCAGAACAGATTGCTGGATTAATCCCTACGACTATTCCAGAGTTATTTATTGACCAACCTGCCTTGTTACCTGAAAATCCGGGATTCATCAGTTTGTTAGGGTTGGCCCTTGCGCCTGATGCCCAGAGTTTATATCTAAGTGATTATGCCGGTAGCATCCGCCGTTATGACCTGACTGGGAATTTGCTGGATGTGTTGTCCACCAACTATACCGGCACAATTCCCAGTGGTAACTTCATCGGCAGTTTGACGTTTGGGACTGGAAGTACTCGTAACAACCTTTATGTAACTGGATTTGATACCACTCAAAATAATCTCGGTTCCATTCTCACCTTTAAGGATGCTCAAGGAAGTGCCACCAGCTTCTCTGGCTCCTTGTTTACCAACGGCGCATTGCAACGCCCGATCGGGATTGTGGCCACCGATGCGATCGCCGTTCCAGAACCTTCTGTCATCGCTGGATCCCTAATGGCCTTAGCTGGATGGGGAGCCAGTCGGAAACGCAAGCGAACCTGAAGGAATTTTGGATTTTGGATTTGCGAGTTTGGATTGGTAAAAGTGTCATTGGTCATTCGTCATCGGTCATTTCTACATCTGTCCTTTACAAAGGACGAAGGACAAATGACGAATGACGGCTCGCTTATGATTCATACCGTTGCAACAGATCCTGGAGTTGCCGCACCTGGAAATTTTCTGCCAGTTGCCGAACGTGGGTGGTGAAGGAGATGAGAGAGGGATGAGTCTGTTCTAGCTGCCTGACTCGCTCCTGAATTTCCAGCACTGCTCCCATTTGGGCCAGTTGGATTAGTTCCTTGAGAACCTCACTGGGAGGTTGGTTGAGTGAGGGAATGGTAACGTTTTCTGAGGACAACGCCATGTCTGACGAGGATACTGGAAATTCGGGATGGTCGAAAGCATTGCTATCTTCATAGATCCAATCCAGGTGCAGGAGGTTTTGCAGGGTAGCTAACAAATGTTTGTAGCGAATCGGTTTTGAGAGAAAGGCATCGCAGCCCATGTTAAGACTGGTTTGTTGATCATGTTCAAAGGCACTGGCTGAAGCGGCAATGATTACAGTGTTTTGGAATTCGGGCGATCGTCGCAGTTGCCGCGTGGCTTCAAACCCATCCATGACGGGCATCACCAGATCCATAAAAATTACATCCGGGAAGAAATTGCGGGCTTTTTCCAGACAATCCTGTCCATCCACCGCTTCGGCGACCTCAAATCCTAGAGGAGCCAGAAACTGAGTCAACACGGTGCGATTTTCAGCCCGTTCATCGACAATCAGCACTTTGCGCCGTGGCCCCTGGTAGCCTGTAATTGCTGCCGTTTTCAAAAGCGATGGCTCCTGCCAGCGATCGACGATCGAAACCTGCAATTCAAACCAGAACGTGCTGCCCTGCCCTAATGTGCTGTCTACCTTAAGTTCGCCCCCCATCAAGTTCACCAATCGGCGGCTGATTGCCAGACCCAGACCAGTCCCTTCTGTCATCCGGCGATGATCACCCACTTGTTGAAACGGTTGGAAGATGTCTTCCAGGTCATCTGGAGCAATGCCGATTCCGGTATCTTCGACCTGGAAGCGGAGGAGGCAGGAGGGAGAAGGGGAAGAAGGGGAAGTGCTGGGATCTTCTGATTGCATGTCAGGGGGATTCAGGCAACCCACTTTGAGAGCGACACCACCACTATCCGTGAACTTGATAGCATTACCCAGCAGATTCAGTAAAACCTGTCTTAGCCGTTGTTCATCACTCCGGATGGCAGTGGGCAGGTCAGTCAGCGGTTCGTAAAGGAAGGCTATTCCCTTTTGCTGTGCCCGCAGATAAAAGAGATCGGCGATCGCCTGCAGAAAGTTGGGCAAATGGAACTCACTGGGATGGATTTCCATGCGGCGAGCTTCAATTTTCGATAAATCCAGCACATCGTTGATCAGGGTTAACAGATGCTCACCGCATTGTTGAATCGTATCCAGACCCTGAGCATCCTGCCCAGAAAGGCTTCTATTCTGCTGCAGAATTTGGGTGTAGCCAAGAATGCCATTCAAGGGAGTTCGCAATTCATGACTCATATTGGCTAAAAACTCGCTCTTCGCCCGGTTTGCGACTTCTGCGACTTCTTTAGCCTGTTGCAACTCGGCTTCGGCCTGCTTGCGTTCGGTCACGTCGCGAGTAATTCCCACGCAGTAAAGCATCCGACCATCCGCATCTCGCACGGTGGAAGCATTGGAAATATGCCAGCGCCAACTGCCATCTTTGTGGTGAACCCGGTACTCTAAGCCGGTAATCGGGCGGTTGTGTTCGACCAGTTGCTGAAATTGTTCCAGACACTTCTGGCGATCGTCGGGATGAATTCCCGGTGCAAAATGACTGCCAATCACATCAGCCGGATCGTGTCCCAGCATTTCTGTCCAGTTGGGGGAAACGTAGGAGAAAGTTCCTTCTGGAGTCAGCATATAAATGATGTCGTTGGCATTCTCCACAATCCGGCGAAACTTCAACTCACTTTCGCGCAGGGCGGCTTCTGTTTGTTTCAGGGCTGTGATGTTGGTGCCTACCGACAGAATCTCAATCAATTGCCCGTCTTCATTGAAGATAGGTTTATTGGCCC
>JBBIQC010000099.1:6618-10909 GCA_037442585.1 Oscillatoriales cyanobacterium bin_317 | reverse complement strand
TGATGAAAAACAATCCTCGTACACCTTTTAGTCTTCCTCAGCAAGCCCTAACTAGGGGACTTCGGTTCAGCCACGTCCTAATGACTTGTGTGTACAAGGTAGCAATCTTAATGGGGGGCAATTTTCTACTGAGCGCCACTTTATAGTCCCGCTTCACGAAATGCTTGATCTAAAGGATGAGACTGAGTGCTATTCAGAGGAACCGTACTCCGCCTTTGAACGCTGCTCTAAGTTGCCTGTCGAATTCTGCTGAGGAAGGCTTGCAAGCGATCGCTCTGAGGATTGGTCAACACCTGGCGGGCTGGCCCTTCCTCCAAAATTCGGCCCCGATCCAGAAACAATACTCGATTCGCTACCTCACGGGCAAACTGAATTTCGTGCGTCACCACCACCATAGTCATGCCCTCTTCGGCCAGCTTTTGCATCACCTCCAGCACTTCCCCCACCAGTTCTGGATCGAGGGCGCTGGTCGGTTCATCAAACAGCAATACACTGGGTTCCATACACAAACTGCGAGCGATCGCCACCCGTTGTTTCTGTCCCCCCGACAACTGCTCTGGATAGGCATGAACCTTTTCAAGGAGGCCCACCTGCTCCAGATAAAACCGTGCCCGTTCCTCACTTTCCTGCCGCGATCGCCCCAATACCTGTCGAGGAGCTAAGGTCAGATTGTCCAGCACGCTCAAGTGCGGAAACAGGTTGAATTGCTGAAATACCATGCCCACCTGCGATCGCAACTGACGCAATTGTTTGCGGCTCAAGTCGGGCTGGGATAGATCCATACCGTTGACTACAATTTTTCCCTGATTAATCGTTTCTAACCGATTCAGACAGCGCAACAGGGTACTTTTGCCGCAGCCTGATGTACCAATAACCGCCAGCACCTCGCCGCGATCGACATAGCTGCTAATGCCCTGCAACACTTTTAAAGAACCATAGCTTTTCTCAACCTGGCTAAACTCAATCATTCGGGAGTTTGGGGTGAAGGGGGTCATGGTAGGGAGTTCCTGTGGACTAAAACAGCAAACCTGAGGCAGAAATTAAACCTTGTCCAAGTCCAGAACCGGAGTTTCTCTGATCGGAAAACGACCATTCTCTAGCTGGACCTGGTTTAATTCAAACCCTGGTGATTCTGTTATAAAGTAAAGTTTCTTTCCTAGCTTTCCGCTCAAAACCTATGGTGAAGTATCGGCGATCGAACTGGTTAAACAGGCTGCTGTTAGGATGGGGCTGTCTGGTGTTGATTCTGATCACCCAGGTAAGCTATGCAACGACTGGCAAAACGTTAATTGTGGTGACAGAGCCAGTCTTTCCACCCTTTGAGTTTCAGGCTCCTGGGGGAGGCTTGCAGGGCTTTGACATTGACGTGGTGAATGCCATTGGTCAGGCGGCAGGTTTCCAGGTGAAATACCAGAGTATCCCCTTTGACGGCATTATTCCGGCTCTCAAGGCAGGAACCGCCGATGCCGCCGTGAGCGCGATGACGATTACCCCAGAACGAGCCAAGGTCGTAAGTTTTTCCCGCCCTTACTTTAAGGCTGGCTTAGCGATCGCCGTCGCCAAGAACAATGAGACGGTGAAAACGCTGGATGACTTGCAAGGTAAAGCGATCGCAGCGCAGATTGGTACTACGGGAGCAGCCACAGCCCAAAAAATTCCAGACGCAAAAGTTCGTACCTTCGACTCAGCGGTATTGGCTTTGCAGGAGTTGAGTAATGGCAATGTGGAGGCGGTGATTAACGATGCCCCTGTCACTCAATACGCGATTAAAACTGGCAACTTACAAGATGTACGGGTGGTCAGTCAGTTACTGACCGAGGAGTACTATGGCATTCCCACTGCCCTCAACTCTCCCAACCTGGAGTTGATTAATCGAGGACTCACAACCATTCTGGAAAATGGCACCTACGCTCAGATTTACCGCAAATGGTTTGGCACCGATCCACCACCCCTGCCCACCTCTGCCTTTGCGCCGTCTGCCAGTGCTACCGGGCCAGCCAGTCTGGAAGCTCTGAAAGTGATCACCAATGCATTACCAGCCCTGTTAGCGGGAGCCGTGATCACCTTGCAACTCACGGCGGTTTCTGTGTTGTTTGGCCTGATCCTGGGATCCCTGATTGGTATTGCTCGTCTCTCTAAAACCCTTCCCCTGCGCTGGGCGGCCAGAGCGTATATCGACTTCTTTCGCGGCACTCCCCTGCTGGTGCAAATTTTTATGGTCTATTTTGGCATTCCTGCTGTGTTAAAGGGTGCAGGCATGGCGTTTTCCTTCGATCGCTTTGCTGCTGCGGTTCTGGCCTTAAGTCTGAATAGTGCTGCCTATATTGCAGAGATTGTGCGAGGTGGAATTCAATCCATTGAATCTGGACAGTCGGAAGCGGCCCAGTCTCTGGGGCTGGATTCAGTACAAACGATGCGCTATGTCATCTTCCCGCAAGCCTTTCGGCGGATGCTACCGCCGTTGGGAAATGAATTTATCTCGTTGCTGAAAGATACCAGCCTGGTAGCCGTCATTGGGTTTGAGGAACTATTCCGGCGAGGCCAGTTGATTGTTGCAGAAAACTATCGCCCCTTTGAAATCTATGCTGCCGTGGCTTTCGTCTATTTAGTGCTAACCTTGCTCTCATCTCAATTCTTCACCCGCCTAGAGCACTGGATGGATCCAGTTAAGCGATGACCAATGACCATTGACCAATGGGTTAAACCGTGGCTACCTATCTATTCCTGCACTGCCTTGGATTTTCCATTTTGATTGGAGCGGCGCTATACGATCGCTTTTACATCGTGCGTAATATTCGACAGGCGAGAGGGTCAGACTTGGAGCGGCATCTGATTCAGATTTACTTGAGCACCAGTCCCCTGTACGGGGTGGGAGTGGCCCTGGTGCTGCTATCTGGCATTGGATTATCCATTCTGGATGGATCAGGATTCTTCAGATGGTCTGCTGTTGGACTGAAGCAATATCTTTTCCTGGCGATCGGGCTAAGTTTTCCAGTCTACATTATTCCTTTAATGGCTAAAATCAACCGCTTATTGAAAACGCAGTCTGATTTCAATACTGGAGTGTCGGAGTCATGCCGCGTTTTGCTGGGACGGTTGTATTTCGTTCTGGATGGAGTGACGATCGGGAACGTTTTGATCCTGGCGATCGCCCTTTGGAAACCCAATTTGCACAAATTGCCTTTCTAAACCAAGTCCAGCTAGAGAACGGTCGTTTTCCGATCAGAGAAACTACGGCTCTGGCCTTGGACAAGGTTTAATTCCAATCCTTTTCCAGAAATCCCCCTCCAACCTCTCAAGATTGGTGTTGCAAGATCAGCATCTTCGGCTATACTGGCGCGGTGTTTTGGAGAGATCAACGGTTGATATTGATGGTGTGCCAGGAGGAGGGGGATTAGGGATCAGGGATTAGTGCTGATGGAATCAGAGGATTACTCATGAGGTGAGGGTATACGGAGATGAGAGTCTTCTGTCTCGCTGGGTTTGCCCATTGATAATTAGTCTTACGGGTGGGAGACACGGGCGCAGGACGATCGCGGTTTCAGCCTTTATCCACAGGAGTTTTCCGCTTTCTTGTGCGGTCATGCCAGCGGTCTCTGGTGATCAGATACGGATGCTGTTGTCTTGTTGGGAAGTTTTGCTGTCTCAAGCAGCCAGAAACTGAAATTTCTACAAATGCAGAAGTTTTCTGAGTTTAGGCTCTAGTTCGGCAGTGATGGTGCGATCGCCCCGTTCCAGTTTGCCAATGTAGTCTGCACTCAGGTTGAGGAATCCGCCCAGTTCCTTACGGCTCCAACCTTGAGCTTCACGGGCTTTCTGGATCTCATTACCCGTTAGCTCTAGTGATGCAGCCGCTTCAATTGCCTTGGGTTTCTTGGGTTCACGGATTTTAGCCAGTAGGGTCGGGATGGGATGGGGGGGGCGAATCGTGATTTTGGCCTGCAACAGGCGATCGATGACCCGAATTTTGCGCCAGTCCTCTGGTTTAGGAGCAGTACTATCCGGTTGCAACCATGCGGGATAGGTATTTGGATCGAATTCAATCT
This sequence comes from Oscillatoriales cyanobacterium bin_317, assembly GCA_037442585.1. GTDB lineage: Bacteria > Cyanobacteriota > Cyanobacteriia > Leptolyngbyales > Leptolyngbyaceae > Leptodesmis. Next base: position 6,863 of record JBBIQC010000099.1, on the reverse strand, counting down.
GCCAACCCAGGCTCATCAGTAATTTCAGGGCACTGTTCCAGCGATTTTTCAGGTCGCGGGCTTTGTATTTGTCCTGCAGGGCGCGATCGATTTCAGCTTTCACCAACACCTCTTCCAGCAGGCTACCGACCCGATAATCGTAGGGATTCTGATTCCGTACCCGAATTCGAGAATCCAGCGTGAGTTGAATGGCTAACCGGAGGGCCAGTTCATTGTGGTAGGGGTCGATTTTCAGAATGTCACGG
>JBBIQC010000099.1:0-6608 GCA_037442585.1 Oscillatoriales cyanobacterium bin_317 | reverse complement strand
CCAGGTAGCCAAACTGATGCAAGGCTTCCTTGGCCCGACTGCCCGCCCGGTTAAGAAAGTGTTTCGTCCACAAACCGGGACTGACGGTGATATAAACCTCTTCAGGCCGCTCAATTTTGCCTGTCACCCAATCGTATTGCCCATGTACATCAATCAACACGTCCCACATACGGCCAATGGGAGTACTGGCATCCACCTTGCGTCGTCCCCGCCCCTCGACCCAAACGGACTTCACCAGCAGGCAGGACAGGGCATAAGCAGTACTGGCTACGGAGGTGCGTTTTTCGGCCAGGCTGGTATTATGGTTCTTATCCCATCCCAGAAGTTGAATAATGTCACTGGCTCGCAGGGTGAAGGCGTTATTCCAGGGTTCGTCTTCTTCCATCGTGCGGGCGGCAAAAATTAATTGCAGTTTGACCGTATCGAACCCGAATTTATTAATGATTTGCTCTGCCGCTTCCCAGGGCATCATCTCAATATCACCCGGATTGGTGATGAAGTGTTCGATGTAGTTATTGGGATTGGTTTTACTGCGGTAGTGGAAGACAGCGGTTTGATTGGGATCCTGTTGCCACAAATCGGGACGCAGTTGGGCGCGAATGCTGCTGGCGATCGGAATTGAAGTGGGTAAAACGGCGATCGGGTCAAAATCCAGGCTGGTTTCGGTACTGGCCGGGGGCCGTTGTTTCAATCCCAGCAATTTTTCTAAATCCTGGAGGGTGCAAGTGGGCAGGTTGAAGCCTTCCAGGATTTTTTTAGAGATGTCCTGGCAGTGAATTTGTCCCAATACTTCGGCCCGTTCCAGCAGAAAGGAGCGGTCGATCTGGTGCAGGCGATCGCTGACGGTTTGACTCAAATCTTTGTCTGATAAGGTCTGGAGGGATGAATCTGCGGCAGTTTCTTCCAGAGCCTCAATTACCCCAATGACCAGATTGGTGCCCACGACTTTAGCAAATTCTTTCCAGATGCCCGCATGGGTAAAAAACTCGGCCAGGGAATTGTTCAGGTAACTTTTGATCCGCTCATTGTCAAAGGTCAGTTCCAGCCGTTTTGTGCCCTGTTTGCGATTGGTGATCACTTTGAAGTGGGGCTGGTTGGTATCGATCGCGTCAATTCCCCGCTCCTGGACAACGGCTTCTACCTTATCTTTATAAACCTTCAACAAATGCTGAAAAAGTTGGGCGGTTACCAATTCGGGCAAGGAAGAGCCGTTGCGGAGAACTTGCATCAGGCTGTCCAGATAGGCAGATGACAGCGTTTTTTGCACGACAGTCGCCCAGGGAGTGGCTTCGTTACTGGCTTCGCTACTGGCTTCCACACTGCTACTGGCGACTTCTACTGCCCAACTGGAGGCTTCCACCACCTCCGCCGGACTGGCGGCATCCATCACAGTCTCTTCGCTCTGGGCAGGAGCAGCGGCAGTTGGGACAAGGGCATTTCGCGGAGATTGGGAACTGGCCATCACTGCAATTGGGCGGACTGGAACGTAGAACACATGACAGGGGTACCCATATCGTAGTCAATACTATAGGCGAGATTGTCCCAGATCATGCGATCGCGCATCAATTGATTTAAGGGGGAAGGGGGAAGGGGGATGGGGGATCAAATATCTAAAATGACTTGGGCTGTCCAACCGTTTTCCGTTTTTTCCAGTTGAAAGCGATGCAGGGTGACGGCTTTTACATCGACTCGCTGATGATGGCGATCGGGATCCAGACACTCTCCCTGGGTCTGAGCGGTCAACGTATAACCGGATGCTGTTTCTTGAATCTGTACCTGTTGTGCCCGCAGGAGAAGCAATTCACTGTCTTTGTAGTAAATAAACTCCTGCAAAAAGTCGAACAGCAGCAGATCAAGAGCCTCATTGTCTAAATGAAAGGTGCGGGTTTGGGTAGGCGCGATCGCCTCCAGATTATCAATCATCGTGTTGATCACCGCATCCCCAGCAGCTTTGAACAGTTCCTCCAAATCGGTTCCCCAGGCATGGAAGGCAATATCGGCAGTGGCAATGTCTTCTAGAAATTCGTAGGGCATGGGAGGAGTTAGGAATTACGAGTTAGGAATTACGAGTTAGGAATTACGAGTAGAGAGACTGTTTGAAAAGCCCTGGTTTATTCCCTAGATCTGTAGGGGCATGGCATTCGGGTAACGATTCTTCGTGTTGTTGAGGGATCATTGGCCGAATGCTACGGCCTTACGCAGGATGATTGCTTTTTTCTGCCTGCTGCCATCTTCTAACGGGTTAAGTTTGTTCGCAACCTTTTAAGCGATCGAGGATGGCCGATCGGTGAGGGATGACTTGTTTGCCAATGAAGACGAGTTCGGTAGGGGAGGGATCGAAGGGTTCTAAGTCCCAGCGTCCGGCGACGAAATTGAACAGGTGGGTGCCTGCGGGGAATTGCACAAAGCCTTTTGCCCGATAGACTGTGGGGCTGAGGGATCTGGCAAATTCGCTAAAACAGTCCGGATCGTAAATGGCCTGTGAGGTATAGCTGAAGGTTTCAAATTCAGGTTGGTGGCGGTGATGGGGAGGCGGTTGCAGGCGATCGCGACCAATCCCAAACAGAAGGTCGGGATCAATCTGGCAGCGGATGGTGGGAATGATGGAAGCTTCAGCGTTGTACGACTGCAGTTTCGCGATCAGGTGTTCCTGGTCAGGTTCTGGGATTAAATCCACCTTGTTGAGCAAGATTAGATCTGCAGATTCGATTTGAATCCGCATGGTATGGCCGATTTGGGGATAGGTGATCAGGCCATCGGCATCCATCACCGTCACCACACCGTCCAGTCGCACTTGAGGCAAACTTTCCTGAATATCAAATACCAGGGCATCCGGTTCTGCCACACCCGTTGTTTCGACGACCAGGCGATCGGGATTCACCGTTGCGATAATTTCATTTACGGCGGCTTCAAATTCGCCCAGCAAAGAGCAGCAGACACAGCCTCCACCCAAATCAGCCATCTCGACATTTTTGCCTTGGAGAATCTTGGCATCGATCGAAATCTCCCCAAACTCATTCATGAGAATGGCCAGCTTACGCGGCACTGTCGTCAGAATATGACGCAGGAGGGTAGTTTTACCACTCCCCAGGGGGCCAGTTAATACGGTCAGGGGGGTGCGTGTAGCCATGATCTATCCCTTAATATTGCCGATCGGGGTTAACTTGGCGACCCGTTGACTGATGCCTGCCATCTCTGCCGCTTCAATGACTTCATCCACATCTTTGTAGGCACCTCCTGCTTCCTCCGCCAGTCCCGCGTAGGAGGTACTGCGAACATAAATACCCCGTTGTTGCATCTCTTTCTGCAGAGCTTCTCCCCGCCAGGTTCTTCGGGCCTTGGTGCGGCTCATGGTGCGTCCGCTCCCGTGGGCTGTACTGTAAAAGGTTTGAGCACCCGTCGGAACTCCCGTCAGTAAGTAGGATCCAGTTTCCATACTGCCGCCGATGATCACCGGCTGGCCTGTTTCCTGGTAGCGGGCTGGCAGATCGACCATACCTGGCCCAAAGGCACGGGTGGCTCCTTTCCGATGCACCAGCAGCGATCGCGGTTTGCCGTCTACAATGTGTTGTTCCAGCTTGGCCGTATTGTGCGCGACATCGTAAACCATGTGCATCTCCAGATCTTCTGCCGATCGTCCGAACACCTGGGAAAATACCTCACGGATGCGATGCAAAATGACCTGACGGTTGGCAAAGGACATATTCATACCGCACTTCATCGCGGAGAAATAGGCTTGCCCTTCAGGAGAATCAAAGGGAGCACAGGCCAGTTCGCGATCGAGAATTTTGATCCCATACTTGCGCTCCATCACCTTCAGGAAGGTTTGCAAATAATCCGTGGCGACTTGATGGCCAAAACCGCGACTGCCACAGTGAAACATGACCACCACCTGATCGGGTTGGGTAATCCCCAGTTTCTTGGCCAGCCCTTGATCAAAAATATTCTCCTGTCTGGCAACCTGAATTTCCAAATAGTGATTACCCGATCCCAAAGTCCCGATTTGATTCACGCCGCGATCGATCGCCTTTTCACTGATTTTGTCGGCATGGGCTCCCTGTATACGACCCCGTTCTTCTATCAGTTCCAGGTCTTCTTCCCAGCCGTAGCCATTGCGAATGCACCATTGAGCACCTTGCTCTACGACCTGACAGAACTCGTTGCGCGACAACCTGACAAAGCCCGTACTGCCTACTCCTGCGGGAACACGCTCATACAACTTATCGACTAATTCCTGAATATGGGGTTTTACGTCCTTATAGGTGAGGTTCGTTGTCACCAGACGCATCCCACAGTTGATATCAAACCCAATGCCGCCCGGAGAAATCACCCCGCCCTGCTCCACGTTCATGGCAGCGACTCCCCCGATCGGAAATCCATAGCCGAAGTGACCGTCTGGCATACACAGGGCGTACTGAGTGATGCCGGGAAGCGTGGCTACGTTGGTGATCTGGTCATACACCGCGTCATCCATCTCCTGGATTAACTTTTCAGTACCATAAATTCGTGCAGGTACCCGCATTCCCTCTTTATAGGACGGGGGAATTTCCCAAATCACATCAGAAATTCGCTTTAAGACTTCTGTTGGTGCCATCGCTTCACATCCTTCTCGCTCTTCCTCAATGCTAATGCTGTTGGACATGATCATTCAGAAGCATCGGCGATCGTGCTCAACGTATGAGGAGTTAGGTATAGCTGAATATTGGGTGCTCGATGTGCAAAATGCCCAAATTCTTGCCTATGCTATTGCCGATCAGGGCAGTAACAGCTATAGCCACAATTTGTCGCTGCGTTTTGGCAAGTAATCTCGGTCGAAGTAGTACAGATATATTATTTGGGCTGCTCGCACTCATCGCAAACTAAGTCATCTAGAAAGTCCGTCGCGATCGCTATCCAACCATCCAGTCGATCCCTCACCAGTTCAGCCTTCTTAAGAAATGGTTGCATCTTGCGGGCGGCTCTAAGCAAAGCCACTCCATCGACTGTCACTTGCTGACCTGGATACTTCTGTAAAAATTTGAGGAGAGAGACTTTGTTATCTTTGATAGCCGACATAACCAGTGCTGAGCGTAGAGCCTGAATATTGGCAACCCGTTCTGGAGTGTGAATGATTTTCCCGATTTGGAACAAAAGATATTCTCCTGGCAGCGTGTTCAGAGTTTTATCTAAGGTTCGATAACTGATGGTCGCTTCCTGAGTTAGAAAATTTCGCACAACTTCGGGATCCGTTCTGGTTAGCCTCAGATAGGGTTTCAGCATCGTAGGAACCTTACCTGTTTCGGCAAAGACTTCTAACTCCTTAACTGTCACAGAATCACCAAGGATGCCAAAGGTGAAGACCAATTTTTCAGCTGCTAGAGCTGGAGGGGGGACGGCGATGCTCCCAACACTCAGCTCTATCAAGACTACACTGCCATACCCTACAGCCTTGGGAAGACTGTGAGCAAGCCACTTAAACAGACGCGATGATGAGGTCATAGTATTGCAAATGGGAAACTTCAATCCTTAGAACAACCTAATTTAATAGGTTGGCAAGCCGTGCTCAGCAAGTCACTGAGGACAGACGACTACGGTGAGGATGAAGGAGATGAGGACGTGGTGGGTTTTTCGCAATCACAAACTAAGTCTTGCAAGGTGGCCTTGATCGCTTCTAACTTGGGTTCAATGCGTTCTACAAAGGCTTGGATTTTGTCATAGCCCCGTTCCAGCGCAGAAACATCCAGGTATACCTGAGAACTGGGATAATTAGCCAATAATTCGAGGAATGAAACCTGATTGTCATTCTTCAGGGATTCCTGAAAAGCAACGCGCAGCGACTGCACTCCGCTTCCTCCAGAATTAACGATCTGATCGACCTGATTTAATAAAAATTCACCCACAGAGCTTTTGGAGAGCCTCTCTCTAAACCGGCCATCGAAGGTGATCTGTTTATCTAACGACTTTTGTAAGATCTCCCGAAGCTTTGGATGCTTTTGTGCAAAATCCTGAAATTCTGGAGTTTGAGGTTCTCCAGTAGCCACGAACGTCTTGATGTTTGTAATAGGTACCGCAACCTGAGATCCCTCAAATCTTAAGATAACGGTATCTCCAGCCTTAGCAGGCAGATTTAAACACATGAACGTGCCCATACTGAGCAGAAAACCCAGTCCGACTTTGTTAAGTAATGAAAGCTGATCTATGAGGGGTGAGCGTTTATTTCTAAACTGAAGTGGATGATTCATAGTAAATGCCTTGGCGTTAATCATTTATTTGGAGATAGAGATTATACTAACAGGGGAAAGGTTTACAGTGACATTTTTTATTTTTTATCCAGAAATACCTTACTAGAAGGCCGTTACAGAGTTCATGGGTTATGGGTTAACCAAATACCGGTATCCTTAGTCAGGATCTAGGATATTAGATTCTATTTGTCAATTTTCTTTTCAAAATCTCTGAGCCGAAGGTAGGTGTGCAAATAATCTCTTAATTCCTCTTCTCGATCTTGTTGTATTTTGAGTTCCCGCACTGACTCCTGAAGAGTACCGGCCAGAAACCCAACAACCAACCCAACGATCGCGGGTATTAGAGGTGACCGATCAACTTTTTGATTGGGATAGAAGTAAGGCCTA
>JBBIQC010000098.1:3752-10951 GCA_037442585.1 Oscillatoriales cyanobacterium bin_317 | reverse complement strand
GGGGCCCCAATCTAGTGTTCTGTCTCCTTCTCAACCTCGCTGTCACCCCCTGAGCGTGGCGTATTTTTCCTGAGCAATGTGAACTCGCTGGATCAGGGCATCCAGTTCTCCGGTATTTGTAACTTTGTTCGTCATGACAGTCTCTTCCTTGAGTTGAGGGTATCTGTAACCCGTGAAGTGTACCTTCTGATTGAAAGAAGGCAGACTTCGACGTGAGCGCTCAGCCGAACGAGAGCAGAAGGCGAAAGGCTTATTTCCCAACCTCAGGGCAGGCTAGAGGTACAAGAAAAAGCTGTTTCATGCTTAAAGGTGAGTCAAGGCAATAGAAACCGTCTCAGAAAATTCGTGCTTAGAGGGTGCTTTAAAGACCCTGTATACCTTAGATCTGTGAGGGCGTAGCATTCGGGTAGTAGTTTTGCCGTGCTTTTCAGGAATCAGTGGCCGAATGCTACGCCCCTACAATGACCAGGGACAAATGACTAATAACCAAAAACCAATCTCCTAACTTCGATAAACTTCTTTGACAACCGCACCATCGGAGGCAATTAACTCCACATGCAGGGGCATTTGGCCAACGGCATGGGTGGAGCAGGAGAGACAGGGATCAAAACAGCGAATCCCGTGTTCAATCCGGTTGAGAAACCCTTCGGAAATGTCGTTGTTGTGGATGTAATTTTGGGCAATTTGGGTGACAGTCTTGTTCATTGCCAGATTGTTTTGTCCGGTAGCAATGATTAAATTCACCTTTTGAATCAAGCCATTTTCATCTACGTTGTAGTGATGGAATAGGGTGCCTCTGGGAGCTTCGCTCACCCCTACCGCTTCCAGTTGGTTGACTCCTGCATGGGCACGAATACGATCGCTGCTCAGTTCCGGGTCATCCATGTATTGCTGGATCTTCTCCAGACAGGCAAGGATTTCAATCAACCGGGCGTAGTGGTACAGGAAGGAAGAGGTGGGGACTCCGCCTGCCCGTTGCCTCAGTTCCTGAAGTTCACGATCAGCTGCTTCCGTGCCAATATAACTGCAGGTGTTCAGCCGTGCCAGAGGACCAACGCGATACATCCCCTCTGGATAGCCCAGTGGCTTGTAGTAAGGGAACTTGAGGTACGACCAGGGTTCGACTGCTTCACCGATAAAGTCATGGTAATCGTCTTCGCTCAACCCATCCGCAACGATATTGCCCTGGCTATCGGTAAACCGCAGGTGGCCCCCATAGTGCTCCCATTCGCCATCTTTGCCGACCAAACTCATAAACAGGGAGGGAAATTCGCCAAAGATGGCAGGCTCATCCTTGAACTGGGTGTCCAGCATGGTTTTGAACAGGTTGAGGCCCAGGGTAATTGTGTCAAAGGATTCGGGCAGGCGATCGCGGATCCATTGCCGTCCTTCTTCGGAAAGGTGCGATCGGACTCCACCGGGAACTGCCCAGGCCGCATGGATCTTTTTCGCGCCTAAGATTTCGATTACCGTCTGACCAAACTGCCGCAAACGAATTCCGGCACGGGCAAGATCGGGATTTTCAGCAATCAATCCAAACACATTACGCTTGGCCGGATCACTATCCCAACCCAAAAAGAAATCGGGACTGCTGAGGTGGAAGAAGGACAGCGCATGGGATTGAGTCAGTTGCCCCAAATTCATCAACCGCTGCAATTTTTCTGCCGCTGGGGGAATCTGCACCGCCAGAATCTTGTCACCCGTTTTTGCTGAAGCCAGCAGGTGACTGACCGGACAAATGCCACAAATTCGGGCCGTGATCCCAGCCATTTCCGTAAATGGTCTACCTTCGCAGAATTTTTCAAATCCCCGGTATTCCACTACGTGGAAGCGAGCGTTATCCACTTCGCCCGCATCATTCAAGAAAACGGAAATTTTAGCATGTCCTTCAATGCGAGTTACCGGATCAATTACAACAGTCTTTGACATCACGCCCCTCCCCGTTTAAACATCCCAAACTAATTGCAAATTAAACGTCATACATCCGAGCCTCTGCAGCTTCGGGAAATTCCTCACAGTATTCATCAAACGCACTTTTATGAGTTCTAGCCTGTTGATGAGACGCTTCCGCCTGTAACTCCTCCACGACTTCCCAGGCCACGGCACATTCTTTAGAGGCCGCACCTTTTTCAGCACAAACGGCCCTGGCATTTTCGATCGCCTTTTGGATTTCTTTGCTTAGGGTGATTTCTTTCGGTTGCTCAACGAAATCGCTCTTATGCAAGATATCGCTCATCGTCACCAGACCCAGAAGTTTCCCCTGAATCACTGGCGCACTATGAATGCCCGTGTTAATCAATAGCCGCGCCACATATTCCACACCCAGATCAGGATTAATCGAAATACAGGGTTTCGTCATAATTTCATAGACCCGCATCCGTTTCGGATCCTTACCAAAGGCAGCTACCTTACCCACAATATCGCTCTCTGTCACGATTCCATAGGCATCCTGCTCATGACGGCGATCGACCACCAGGGTATGATACCCTCTGATCTTCATCAGTTCGATCGCCTCCGCCACCGTCGCCGACCCGCGAATCGTCACCACATCCTTTGTCATAATTTCCGAAGCTTTCATCATAATTTCCTCCCCCGAACACTATTTTGGATTTTGGATTGGTGGCTGGTGGCTGGCGGCCAAAACTCGGAGTTTTGGGTTGTGGAGTTGGAGTTGACTGAGATTCCGAGGAAAAAACTCCGAGTTTTAAGACACTAACCAAACTTGATCATCTCCCGCCCCTGCATATTTGGATGTTCCCCTCTCAGAAGGGGTGCGATCGTCGCCTTGATCCGCTCAGCAGGGGGGGGGCAACCGGGCATAAAGATATCGACAGGAATGACTTCGTGTAGAGGAATGACGCGATCGAGTAACTCTGGGACAATTCCCGGTTCGTGGGGCAGTTGTTTTCCGGTATCTGCCAGTTCTAAATAAGCGCGTTTCAATACGCCATCGGCTCCTCCCTGCATGTTTCGCATCGCTGGAACGTTGGCTGTCACCGCACAATCACCAAACGAAATCACAACCTTGGTGTGCTGCCGCAGTTTGAGTGCCAATTCTAAGTTTTCTTCATTAGCCACCCCCCCTTCCACCAGGCACACATCCACTTCTTCTGGATAGTCCTTAATGTCACTGCCCACCGGACTGAACACTACATCCACAGATTGCGCCAGGTCAATCAACCACTCGTCCAAATCCAGAAACGACATGTGACAACCTGAACATCCGGCTAACCATACGGTGGCGAATTTGATTTTGCTCATTAGTTTTGCCCTCAATTCACTCCCTATCTCGTCCATTGCTTCTTCTCTCTCGCGTTCACCAAGAATTCCAACTTGGCCCGATCGCGTTCTTTCTCGGCTGTGGTTTCGCCCTTCCTGAAAATGGATCCAGTCGGGCAGGCATCCACACATTTGCCACAGGAGGTACAGGCATCGACTTCACCCCAGGGTTGGTTAAGGCCGGAGACGATATAGCAGGCCGCTCCTCGCATGGCCACATCCCAAACGTGGGCACCTTCAATTTCGTCACATACCCGTACACAGCGAGTACAGAGAATGCAACGGTTGTGATCAATGCCAAATAATTCATGGGACATATCCACACCGCGATCGGGAAAGCGATAGGTAAACCGGGTGTGATCCATACCCACCTGAATCGCTACATCCTGCAGTTCGCAGTTACCGTTGGCTACACACACGGCGCAAATATGGTTGCCTTCGGAAAACAGCAACTCCACCGTCATCTTGCGGTATTCCTGCAATTTTTCAGTGTTAGTCTGGATTTCCATCCCTTCGGCGACTTCTGTTACACAAGCTGGTAGTAGCCGATTTGTGCCCTTAATTTCAACCAGGCACAGGCGACAGGCCCCCACATCCGTCACCCCTTCCAGGTGACACAAAGTAGGAATCGGAATGCCATTTTCCTGCGCCGCTTGTAGGATGGTTGCACCTTCTTCGATCGCAATATCTTTATCGTCAATTTTGAGCGTCTTTACTGACATAGGTTCTCCTTGAAGGGAAAGAGATGGGGGGGAGAAGAAGAGATGAGGTTAACCTAAAACTCGGAGTTTTTTGCAGAATTTAAACGTTGCCAGCTTCATCATCCAAAACTCCCAGTTTTCGCCACAACCCCCTATCCACTAGGCGTGACTTTGCCATTCAGGTAAGCAGGCGGCTGGAGCAAAGCTTCGTATTCCTCACCGAAATAGCGTAAAGTACTGAGTACAGGGTTTGGAGCACTCATGCCCAACCCACAGAGGCTAGTTTCTTTGACCATGTAGCAAAGTTCTTTCATCTTCTCCAGATCGGCCTGGGTGGCTTGCTTTTTGAGCAATCGGGTGAGCATACCGTAAAGTTGAACCGTTCCGGCACGGCAGGGGATGCATTTACCGCAACTTTCGCCCCGGCAGAACTCCATGTAAAACTGGGCGACTTCCACCATGTTCGTGGTTTGATCCATGACCACCATGCCACCGGAACCCATCATAGAGCCGATCGCCATCAGGGAATCGTAATCTACGGGGGTATCCAACAGTGAAGCGGGAATGCAACCCCCGGAAGGGCCGCCCGTTTGCACCGCTTTGACTTCGCCATCGGGAACGCCACCGCCCATCTCTTCCACAATTTCCCGTAGCGTAATTCCCATCGGCACTTCAATCAAGCCGTTATTGCGGATTTTGCCGGTCAGCGCAAAGATTTTCGTACCTTTACTTTTCTCGGTGCCGATGCTGGCATACCACTCGGAACCTTCCCGAATAATGGCAGTGATATTGGCGAAGGATTCTACATTATTAATCAACGTTGGACAGTCCCAGAGGCCGGACTGAGCGGGGTAAGGAGGGCGAGTTTTGGGATTACCTCGACCCCCTTGGATCGATTGAATCAATGCGGTTTCTTCACCACAGACAAACGCCCCCGCACCAATGCGAATATCGACTTTGAAATCGAAATGGGAATCAAAGATCTGGCTACCCAGCAGTCCATATTTCTTTGCCTGCTGAATTGCTTTTTGCAAACGTTGAATAGCTAAGGGATATTCTGCTCGCACATAAATAAAACCATGATTAGCACCCACCGCATACCCAGCGATCGCCATGCCTTCCAATACCAGATGGGGATCACTTTCTAAGACACTGCGATCCATAAACGCACCGGGATCGCCTTCATCTCCGTTACAAATCACATACTTCTGATCCCCTGGCATTTTCGCCACGGTCGCCCACTTTAAGCCTGTGGGATAGCCACCACCGCCACGCCCCCGCAATCCGCTTTTGGTAATTTCCTCAACCACCTCTGCCGGAGACATCTCGTACAGCGCTTTGTAGAGAGAGCGGTAGCCCCCCACCGCAATATATTCTTCAACACTTTCGGGATCGAGCTTACCGCTGTGTTGCCGAACTATCTTGAGTTGACGAGAGAAAAATGGGTGGTTTAAATCACCCTGAGTAGCCGTCGTTGTCCCCCCCCTCAAGGTATCGATAATGCTGGCTGCATCCTCTGGTTTCACCTCTTCATACAGCACATTCTTGGGATCAATTTCCACCAGTGGGCCGCGTCCACAAAAGCCACTGCATCCGACTCCGACCACTTCGACCTGATCCTGCAATCCAGCAGTTTCTGTTGCGCTCTTCAGATTCTGCAAAACTTCCAGCGATCGGGCTGCCCGACATCCCGTAGACGTGCAACAGTGAACACGAGTCGGCTTTTGTTTCGCACGTTGGGTTTCCGCAATTTCCAACAGATCGGTTAAATCCATAATTCACCTTTTCCTACTCGGCTATTCGGCTTCCCAGGCTTTGATATGTTCTAAGGCCATCGTTGGCTCTTGTTTTCCGGCCACCGTGCCATCAAAGACGACGGCTGGAGCGATGCCACAGGCTCCAATGCAGCGAGCCGCCATCAACGACACCTTACCATCGGGCGTGGTTTCGCCAACTTTAATGCCCAGTTCTTTTTCTAGTTCTGCCAATACCTTGTCACTGCCTTTGACATAACAGGCTGTTCCCAAACAAACCACGCAGGTATGGGCACCTGCTGGCTTGAGAGAGAACAAATGATAAAACGTGGCTGTCCCGTAGACCTTGCTGAGGGGCAGTTTTAGCCCCCTGGCAATATACATCAACACATCTTCTTCCAGGTAGCCAAATGCTTCCTGTGCTTTGTGCAGCACTTCAATCAACGCATCCGGCTTGTATTGAAAGCGCTTCATCGTCATGTCCAGCGTTTTGAAGCGACGATCGCCACTGGGATGGGCTGGTTTTGTTTTCGCGGCCTCTTGTGCCTTGGGTCGATCAGTTGCAGATTGCATCGCGATATCCCTTAACTTCCCAACAATTTAGGCTGAAATTCTGGTTTTGGTGGAGGGCTTAAACTTTACTCAATAAAGGATGAATTCTAAATATTTAATTAAACAACTTGCCTGTTGCTTAACGGCCACAATTCTTCCTCCAGACAGTGTGACCAAATCATGCTCTCGAATCTATCCTAATGCCCTGGTTCAGCGTTTGTCTGTTTCTCTAACAAATATCTGTTTCTCTAACAAAGTGGAAACCTGACCGCTCCACCCTATTATCAGACTGACGACCAGAGAGGAAAGGTTAATTATTTCTTTAAATAGTAGAGAACTGGTATTGCAATTCAATTTGTACCTGGATGAAACGACCGCCAGAGAGCCAGCTTCAGATCTTTACCAAAGTTAATTTACCAAATTTAATCAGGTTCTCATAAAGAAAGCTCACTGGTTTGAACGATAGAAATGTAGTTTAAAACACCAAATTTAATCCTTCAGGAAAAGCTTGGAATTCTCTCTGGGAAGCTGATCCCAGAAAATCCAGAAAAGAGGAGTCAGGACGATCGCACATTCATCTGTTCTGAAAAAAGCTAGATTAGAAAAGTTAACGGTGTGAATGCGTTCTGTTCTGCGAAGTTGCTGGATAATTGAGACAGAAGAAGTCGATGAATCATAAGTTCCCTAAGATAGGGAGTAGGGAATAGGGAGTAGGGAATAGGGAGTAGACAATTGATTAAAAGGGAAAGATTAGAAGCGTAAAGAGAATACTTAATGTATTCTTAATCGTCAGGTGTTCTCAATGATTCAGCAGCCAGGAGCTCTAGTCTCAGGAGTAAACCAGATCTCAGGAGCAAGCCGTTGCTTATTACTAATGCTTGGGAAGATTTAGTGAAATATTTAGCTTACGAGC
>JBBIQC010000098.1:0-3742 GCA_037442585.1 Oscillatoriales cyanobacterium bin_317 | reverse complement strand
AGATAACAGTTGACCGCTCTCATTCAGCCCGGTAGCCACCCGCAAAGGATTGCAGTATGAACAGCAGAATTTACGCAACGTTGGATGGAAATGAAGCCGTCGCCCGCGTTGCCTATGCCCTTAATGAAGTGATCGCCATTTATCCCATTACTCCCGCTTCCCCGATGGGTGAATGGGCCGATACCTGGACTTCCGAAGGACGGAAAAACTTATGGGGAACGGTGCCCAGTGTAGCCGAAATGCAAAGTGAGGCCGGAGCCGCCGGAGCCGTGCATGGTGCCCTGCAAACAGGAGCTTTAACCACTACATTCACGGCTTCTCAGGGCTTACTGTTAATGATCCCGAATATGTACAAGATTGCGGGAGAGTTAACCAGTGCCGTAATTCACGTCGCGGCCCGATCGCTGGCCGCTCAAGGGTTATCCATTTTTGGGGATCACAGTGATGTGATGGCCGTTCGCGCTACAGGATTTGCCCTCCTCTGTTCCGCCTCCGTCCAGGAAGCCCATGATTTCGCTCTGATTGCCCAGGCTGCCACCCTGGAATCGCGCATTCCCTTTATTCACTTTTTTGATGGTTTCCGCACCTCCCACGAAATCCAAAAGATCGAACTGCTGGAAGACCGCGACCTGGAGACGATGATCCGGCAGGAATGGATCTTGGCTCACCGCGATCGCGCCCTCACCCCCGATCGCCCTGTCCTGCGCGGTACGGCCCAAAACCCAGATGTCTACTTCCAGGCACGGGAAACGGTCAATCCCTACTACCAGTCCTGCATTGAGATTGTGCAGCAAGCGATGGATCAGTTTGGGGCACTGACCGGACGGCACTATCACCTGTTTGACTATCACGGTGATCCGGATGCCGATCGCGTCATTATCCTGATGGGATCTGGCTGTGAAGCGGCCCACGAAACCGTCGATGCCCTGCTGGGAATGGGCGAAAAAGTGGGTGTGCTGAAAGTTCGGCTCTACCGTCCCTGGGCGGCTGATCGGCTGGTGGCGGCCTTACCGAAAACTGTAAAAAATATTGCCGTACTCGATCGCACCAAAGAGCCAGGAGCAGGCGGCGAACCCCTGTATCTGGATGTGGTGACGGCATTGAATGAAGCCTGGGAAGGTGCCATGCCGAAAGTGATCGGAGGTCGCTATGGTCTGTCTTCTAAGGAATTCACTCCGGCAATGGTGAAGGCTGTCTTTGATAACCTGGCGCAACCCAGGCCGAAAAATCATTTCACAGTCGGCATCCTGGATGATGTCAGCCACACTTCCCTGGACTACGATCTCCGCTTCTCCACGGAATCCGATCGCGTCGTGCGGGCCATGTTCTATGGTCTGGGAGCGGATGGCACCGTGGGCGCGAACAAGAACTCGATCAAAATTATTGGCGAGGAAACAGATAACTACGCTCAGGGCTATTTCGTTTACGACTCGAAGAAATCCGGCTCCACCACCGTGTCTCACCTGCGGTTTGGCCCCACCCCGATTCGCTCCACCTATTTAATCGAGCAGGCCAATTTTGTCGGCTGTCACCAATGGGGCTTCCTGGAACGGACGGATATTCTCAAATCTGCCGCCCCTGGTGCCACGTTGCTGGTCAACAGTCCCTACTCACCAGAGGAAATTTGGGATCATCTGCCGATCGAAGCGCAGGAAGAAATTATCCGCAAGCAGATCAAGGTGTTCACGATCAACGCCAATCAGGTCGCTCGTACCAATGGCATGGGTAGCCGGATTAATACCGTGATGCAGACCTGCTTCTTTGCCCTGGCGGGAGTGCTAACCCGAGAAGAAGCAATCGCCCGCATCAAGAAATCGATCGAAAAAACCTACGGCAAGAAAGGGGCCGAAATTGTCCGCCTCAATCTGCAGGCGGTAGACAACACCCTGGACAACCTGTTCGAGGTGAAGATCCCGGCCACCGTCACCAGTACTCAGTCCCTGCAATTCCCAATTCCTGACTGCGCTCCAGCCTTTGTCCATGATGTCCTGGGCAAAATGATTGCGCGGGAAGGGGATGAATTGCCCGTCAGTGCTATGCCTGTCGATGGCACCTATCCCACAGGCACCGCGAAATGGGAAAAACGTAACATTGCTCAGGAAATTCCCGTCTGGGATCCAGATGTCTGCATCCAGTGCGGCAAATGTGTGATGGTCTGTCCCCATAGTGTGATTCGGGGTAAGGCTTACGAACCTGCCGCCGACACCTTTAAATCGGCTGATGCCCGTGATCACGATTTCACCGGACAGAAGTTCACCATTCAGGTAGCGGCAGAAGACTGTACGGGGTGTGGCATCTGTGTCGATATCTGTCCCGCCAAGAACAAATCCATGCCGTCTCGCAAGGCGATCAACATGGCCGAGCAATTACCGCTGCGGGAACAGGAACGGCAAAACTGGGACTTCTTCTTGAGTCTGCCCACGCCCGATCGCCGCGATCTGAAACTGAATTTGATTCGGCAACAGCAACTGCAGGAACCCCTGTTTGAATTCTCCGGAGCCTGTGCTGGATGCGGCGAAACTCCCTATCTGAAACTGGTCTCTCAGTTGTTCGGCGATCGCATGTTAGTGGCCAATGCTACCGGGTGTTCCTCCATTTACGGCGGCAACCTGCCCACCACCCCCTGGACTCAAAACGCGGAAGGTCGCGGCCCCTCCTGGTCGAACAGTCTGTTTGAAGACAATGCCGAATTTGGCCTGGGTTTCCGGCTGGCGATCGACAAGCATGCTGACATGGCCGTTGAACTACTGCAAGACCTGGGCAGTTTGATTGGCGATAATCTGGTGACGGGTCTGATCAATGCCGAGCAGCGATCGGAAGCGGATATTTACGAACAGCGGGAACGAGTGGCCGAACTGAAGCAAATCCTCGATCGCTTGCTGACCAGCGAAACCGATCTAACCGTCCAAGCCAAACTCAGAAGCCTCAAATCCCTGGCCGATTACCTGGTGAAGAAGAGTGTCTGGATCATTGGTGGCGACGGCTGGGCGTATGACATTGGCTTTGGTGGGTTGGATCATGTGATCGCCAGTGGCCGCAACGTCAACATTCTGGTCATGGATACGGAAGTCTACTCCAACACTGGAGGCCAATCTTCTAAAGCCACGCCTAGAGGGGCTGTTGCCAAATTCGCCGCTGGTGGCAAACCCGCTCCCAAGAAAGACCTGGGCATGATTGCCATGACCTACGGCAACGTCTATGTGGCCAGCGTGGCGATGGGAGCTAAAGATGAACATACCCTGAAAGCTTTCCTGGAAGCGGAAGCCTATGATGGCCCCTCGCTGATCATCGCCTACAGCCATTGCATTGCCCACGGCATCAATATGCAAACGGCCATGAACCATCAGAAAGCGATCGTCGAAAGTGGGCGCTGGTTGCTCTACCGTTACAATCCCGCCCTGGTTGCAGAAGGCAAGAATCCCCTCCACCTGGATATGGGAGCGCCCAAGAAGCCCGTCAGCCAGTCCATGTACGAAGAAAACCGGTTCAAGATGCTGACCAAGAGCAAACCAGAACAAGCCAAACGGCTCCTCCAGGAAGCCCAACAGGACGTGAATATGCGCTGGAAGTTCTACGAACACCTCGCCGCCCGTCCTCTGGCTGACAATCCCTCCGCTCCAACACGCCCCACTATGCCTCCCAGCGTGGTTCCTAACGGCCACAACGGTCATAACGGCCACAATGGACACTCCAAAGGGGATCAGCCCATGGGAAGCCAGCCAGCCAAGATGGGGTAATGAGA
>JBBIQC010000097.1:0-10952 GCA_037442585.1 Oscillatoriales cyanobacterium bin_317 | reverse complement strand
GAAAACCTACGTTCTTACGGCGTTATAGCCATCTAATTCCGTCCAGACTATTGTTATTGGGTGTGAGGATTAATGAAACACGCAAAATTTGGCCAAGTTTTCGGGCTTAGTTCCCTGCTGCTAGGCGTGGCGGCGATCGCTCCGGTTGCCGCGCAGGTACCCGGAACAGCAAAGTCAGTTCTGCTGGCTCAGAATCATCTCGATCCACTAACTTCCGCCTCCTCCCTCAATGCATCAGATGAATCAGCGGATCAGTTGACCTCGGTTTCTCAGTTAACAGATGTCAAGCCCACGGATTGGGCATATCAGGCGCTGAAATCTCTGGTAGAGCGCTACGGGTGTATTGTCGGCTATCCTGATCGCACCTACCGAGGCAACCGCGCCCTCAGCCGTTGGGAATTTGCGGCAGGGCTGAATGCCTGTCTGGACAAGATTCAGGAATTGATTGCGGCGGCGACTGCAGACTTTGTGAGAAAAGAAGACTTAGAAACCGTCAAAAGGTTGCAGGAACTGTTTGCGGCTGAACTGGCGGCTTTGCGCGGTCGAGTCGATGCTCTAGAAGTTCGCACCGCCACCCTGGAGAAGCAACAGTTTTCCACAACCACCCGCTTGAATGGCGAAGTTGTAATCAGCGGAGCCGGGATTCTGACTGGAGATGATGCCAATGGGCAAGAGGCTCCCACCAACCCGATTCTGGGCGATCGCGTGCGGCTCAACTTTGATGCTAGTTTTACTGGAGCAGATCTACTGAGAGTTCGGCTGCAGGCCATTAATTTGCCTCCGTTCTCTAGTGTTCTCAATACTCCTGAAGGCGATCTTCGATTTGCTGGGCCTACATTCTCAACCGCTGCAGATAACAACAATTCAGTAAGTATTGATGCTTTACTGTATCAATTTCCTGTCGGTGAAAAGCTAACCGTAACTCTGGAAGCCAATGCCGGTGCGATCGATGATTTCACAGACACGATTAACCCCTTCCTGGATGGAGATGGTGGCTTTGGCGCTTTAACCCACTTTGGTACCCGCAACTCGATTTACTATTTGCTCAATGGAACCGGATTAGGGCTAAGGTATGCTCTGAGTGATCAGTTTGAAATTAGTGCAGGATATCTGGCCAATGATGCTGCTAATCCTGAATCAGGAGCAGGGCTGTTTAATGGGCCTTATGGAGCGATCGCTCAGCTCACCTTTAAACCTTCTGAAGCCTTTGCCATCGGGCTGACGTACATTAACGCCTACAATAACGACTTCACAGCGAATGGGTCGGGAGGCAGTAACCGGGCTAATTTGCGATCGGCCTTGTTGAATAATCCAAATTTACCGGGTGCCCTGGCTGATTTTGCAGGATTAGATGTCCCTACCAGCAGCAACGCCTATGGCCTACAGGCATCCTTCCAATTTAGCCCACAGATTGTGCTAAATGGTTGGGTGGGATACGTAAATACCCAAACTTTGGCAACCCAAGGAGTGCTTCCCAGAGGCACACTGGATGCCTGGACTTGGGGAGTCGGACTGGCGTTTCCAGACTTACTGAAGGCTGGCAGCGTCGGTGGCATTGTTGTGGGGATGGAGCCGCGAGTCACTGGAGTATCACCCGGATTGCGATCGGCGATCGGAACAGACAACAATATGTCAATGCACGTCGAAGCGTTCTATCAATACCGACTCAACGATAATATCTCCATTACTCCCGGTATTGTCTGGCTGACCAATCCCGATTTTAATAACAATAATGCCGATGTCGTCATTGGTGCCATCCGGACAACCTTCACGTTCTAATCTGCTCAAACCAGCAACCCGGTTTCTTGTAGAAACATTACCCCAGAAAAATCTGATCACTGTATCGGTTAACTTTATTGGCTGGCAGGTCGGATGGTGTTGGTGGCATTAAAATTACTGCATCAATGGGTTGTCGGTATTCTGACCTGCTAACGTTCGGTTTCCTTCAACCCTAAACTGCCAGAATTCCGCCTCAGCCCAAAATACTTGCTGAATCCCAACTTTTACTTATAATTTGAGAATGATAATCATTCTTTAATTGAAGAGGCGTGACTAATGGTAGCTGCCGATATTCCCAGTTCTGTCCCTGTAACCGTTCTTACAGGCTATTTGGGTGCCGGGAAGACAACGCTCCTCAACCGTATCCTGACTCATGAACACGGTAAGAAGGTTGCCGTCATCATCAACGAATTTGGCGAGGTCGGCATCGACAATCAGTTGGTGATTGATGCCGACGAAGAAATCTTTGAGATGAATAACGGCTGCATCTGCTGTACAGTTCGCGGTGACTTAATTCGCATCATTGGCAACTTGATGAAGCGGCGCAATAAGTTTGACCATCTCGTGATTGAAACCACTGGGTTGGCAGATCCCGCTCCTGTGATCCAGACCTTCTTTATGGACGAAGATGTGCGATCGCAAGCCAGCCTGGATGCCGTTGTCACGGTTGTGGATGCTAAGCACATTCACCAGCACTGGGATGCCGATGAAGCGATCGAGCAATTAGCATTTGCTGATGTGATTTTGCTCAATAAAACCGATCTGGTCACGCCTGCAGAACTGGATGAATTAGAGCAGCGCATCCGTTCGATGAATGCAATGGCAAAAATCTACCGCACCAGAGATGCTCAAGTGGCAATGGACAGCATCCTGGGAGTCGGTGCTTTTGACCTGAGTCGTGCCCTGGAAATTGACCCCAATTTCTTAGGTGAGGATGCTCACGAACATGATGAAACTGTGGGATCAGTGGCGATTGTCGAATCTGGTGCGACCGATGGTGAAAAACTGAACATTTGGCTGGGTGAACTGTTACGCAATCAGGGACCAGACATTTTTCGGATGAAGGGCATTCTCAACATTGAGGGTGAAGACAATCGATTTGTGTTTCAGGGTGTTCACATGCTGTTTGATGGTAGAGCTGATCGCCCCTGGAAGCCCAACGAAACCCGCAAGAATGAACTGGTCTTCATCGGTCGCAATTTAGATGAAGCACAGCTAAAAGAAGGCTTCCGGGCGTGTCTGGCATGAAAACAAAAGCACAACTGGAATTTCAACAAACCTGGCGAGGCGGCTTGTCAGATTACGTCACCGCGATCGCCTGGTCGCCCGACGGTCGCTCTTTAGCAGCTTGTTCAGCGGCTGGAGAGGTTATGTTAATCAGCTTGCCAGGTTTCCAACCGACTCTTCTCCAGAGTGAAACGGGGTACTCCGTCGATTGCCTTGCGTTTTCCTATAATGGGCAGTTTTTGGCGATCGGGGGACAAGATGGGCAAGTCAAAATCTGGTCGCTGCAATCGGGTGCGTCAGAACTCATCACCACATTAGAAAACAAATCGGTTTGGGTTGATCGTTTGAATTGGAGTCCCACGACGCATGAGCTTGCCTTTAGCCTGGGCAAGTATGTTCAGGTTTGGGATGCCGATATTCAGGACGTTGTGGCAACACTTAATTTTGAGGCTTCAACGGTTCTGGATTTGGATTGGCGCAGAGATGGGAAGTATCTGGCTCTGGCAGGCTATCAAGGAGCAAGGGTTTGGAATGCGAAAGACTGGGATGCAGAAGAAGAGGCGTTAGACATTCCCTCGGCAACAGTGGCGATCGCCTGGTCGCCCGATAACCAGTTCATCGCTGAAGGAAATCTTGACAGCACTCTCAGCGTTAACGAGTGGGGCAACCCGTCTCCCTGGTTGATGCGGGGCTTTCCCGGTAAAGTGCGGCAATTGGCATGGTCAGACGTTCCTACCAGTATCGGGGTGCCACTGCTAGCATCTTGTAGCGGAGCCGCTATTGTTGTGTGGGAACGCAATCGCGATGAGCGCGTGGGTTGGGCAAGTCAAATTCTACGCAACCATGAAGGAGTGGTGCAGGCGATCGCCTTTCAACCTGGTTCGCTCCTATTAGCATCGGCAGCAGAGGATGGCTGGATTGCCCTTTGGCACCGGGGCACTCGACTGATTCAATCGCTTACAGGTGCATCCAATGGCTTCTCCTGTCTCACCTGGCATCCGCAGGGACATCAACTTGCTGCCGGAGGATTGGATGGTGAATTGTTGGTCTGGTCACAGGCTCTTCGAGGTCAGGGATTTGGTACACGATAAGTCCCTTACCCATCAGACTCATCTAAATGCTCAACCACAGCCTGATAGAAACTGAAAACGTGATCATCCTGCAAGCGGTAAAACACATGCCGTCCTTGCTTGCGAGAACTCACCAGGCGAATGGTGCGTAACGTCCTCAACTGGTGAGATACGGCTGATTCATTCATATCCACAGCCGTTGCCAGGTCGCCCACACACATCTCCTGTTCTGCCAGGATTGACAGAATTCTTAGTCGATTGGGATCGGCAAGAAACCCCAGGAATTCTGCCATCCGCTGGGCTTTCTCACTGCTCAGGGGTGGCTGCTGCAACCGTTGGGTCGAGTCAGCAGAATGGTCATGGGGAAGATCACAACAGAAATCTTCCCCATCTTCAGGCATCTCAGAAGTACGTTGAGCAGGCGAATCAGACATTGGGGAAAGGGGTTAGCGATACTCAGGAATGACAACCACAGCCTGTATGTCCACAACCTGCCCCTTGGGGGTGTCCATTGGCACAAGCTTCCCCACAATAGGCTTTGTCATCTTTCATCACTGCATCGCTCAAATTCACGATACACAGGCAATCCGGACAAGCACATTTCATTTGAGTCACCGTAGTCATGGTCGTTCTCCTAAACAAGCTTCTAATTCATCTTAATATATGAACAGTAATTCAGGTGTCGAAGTGCCGAAAATCTTCACAATCAGAGCAGTTGCTCCACATTGCGTAGGTTTTAATGACAGTTTCATGAACAAAGGCTAAATTGGGTGGTTAAGTACTGGTAGAAAAACAATGAACTTAACCAAACTGACCTTCTTTTCGTGCCCTATCATTCTGGCTGCTCTGGTACTGGTCAGCAGTCCGGCTGAAGCCAGAACGCCTGCTAACCTATTGCAACCCGGCTCAGTAGAGGTTACAGCCGATCATCACGCCGTTTCTGTCGCTGTTGTATCGCCCTCCGAGCGTCCCCGCATCCCAACCGGATGTTCCTGTGCCCGTTGCACCAAAGCCGAAGAACTTCTACAAGGGCAACTTCCTGCTTTCTAAGCAGATTAAATTCGTCATCAGGCGTTGGAGTATTTGTTTGGCGCAGTCAGCTTAACGAGGGTGCGCTATTTTTTTGCTGCGGGTTAGCAAGATCTCAAATGACAAACTGGATTTGTACTGAACTCAACTTTCGGTCTAAGGAGTTTGTTTGTATGAATCTTTGCCTAACCTTAAAGTTAATGACAATTCCAACCCTGGTGGGTTCAGCATTGGCTTTTGGAATTTTGGCGCAACTGGCATCTGCGGCTGACACAAGTTCTTCAGCAACTGTGCTATCCAGCCCGTTCACTTGTGATTTACCCCCTGTTAGTGAACTTAAATTATCAACAATTCGGCATCAAAGTACCACTATCGCCTCAGCAGGCTTAGCTTCTGATGGGACTGCTATTCTTGATTTCAGTGAAGCAGAGAGCGATGCTGCGGTTGTTTTATTTGGTTGTGATTGTCCTGCTTGTATCAATGCTTTACGGCAACTGCGAAATCAGTCGTTATTCAACAACGGGAATGGGCATTGCTGGACTTCGTTGCAACACCGTGTATCGCCCCAACAAATGCAAGAAGTACTTCAGAACTTAGAAACGAGAGAGGCTGAACAAATCCGTTAAGTTACCCTGTAACAGTGACAATCGGACTTTGCAATTAAAGAGCTTGCGAACGAATTCAGTGCTGTAGCTGCCAGTATCCCACCACCCAACGCACCGTTGATCGTGATGAAGGGCACGCCCGATCGCATCAGTTGGCGATTGGTGCATGACTGAACCCGATCGACATCCCGATCATCAAAATGCCCCCTCAGAGCTCTGCTCAATGATTCCTGGTAAGTCTGTTGCTGCCACAATGTGTTTTCAATCTCTGTGCACCAGACCTTGAACATCTCCATTCAACAAGAGAACCCCTACTGCAACCCTCTCAAGGCTTGATCAAAGTTCAGCCAGAGTTGTGTTGTGTTAAAGCTATTGACAATATTTCTTATTAGGGACTCTGTTAGTCTTGCAAGAGTAGATACTGACGTTCACCTGATTGGCTTGTAGTCAATCAGGTGAAAAGACGTTCACATCAGAATCTTTACTGACTCCCCTTATAGGAGATGAGTTTCAGCCCCTTGAGGTAAGCCAAGACTAACAACAGATTAATCACTTGAAAGATATAGAGTGATTTATGGTATGGGATTCTGGTAATCTAATTGAGAATAATTTTTAGTGTGTCAATCTTGTATGGAAAAAGTCGATGAATAGTGATGATGATTTAGTCAATCATTGGACGGCTGACCTGCAATCTGACCGTGGGCAGGAATTTTTGTATGTCAGCGATGCAGTCGTTGAGCCGTCGAGTCAGACAAGCTTGCCGCCAGATGTGGCAGAGAGTTCCCTCAATGCCAGAGGTTTTCCGCTGTCTGTGATGCAAGTGGGTGATCGCGTCCGGATTGTGTCGCTCAACTGTGGTGAATCCAACAATCGCCTGATGGGGATGGGATTGATCCCTGGGGCCGTGCTGGAGGTAATGGGCAGCAGGGCAACGGGGTCAGTGATCGTATCACTGCAAGATCATCGCCTGGGCTTGGGCGCAGAGATGGCAGAACGGATTCAAGTGATTGATGCAGATCAACCTGTAGAGATTCCTCAAGCGATTTCGATGACAAAGATAGAACCTATGCAAACCACTTCTGATATTTCCCCTGTCAAACTGCGAGATGCCGCGATCGGCTCAGTATTACGAGTCGTCGGCTACGAACCCACTGCGCGGGACTACAAGCGCAAGCTTCTGGCAATGGGGTTAACCCCCGGTACGGAACTGCGGGTGACGCGACACGCTCCTCTGGGCGACCCGACGGAAATTGAAGTGCGCGACTTTCACCTGAGTCTGCGGAAAAATGAAGCCGATGCGCTGATTGTCATACCCGTCATTGGAGAAGAGTCATGACGCAAGCAACGATCGGATTAGTGGGAAATCCCAACTGCGGTAAAACCACGCTGTTCAATGCCTTAACTGGAGCCAATCAGCGGGTGGGCAATTGGCCCGGTGTGACGGTTGAACGGAAAGAAGGCAGCTATCGCGCTCATGGTCAACCCGTGACGGTGGTTGATCTACCCGGTGTCTATTCGGTGGATGCGGAAGACACCACCACCGGACTGGATGAACTGGTGGCACGAGATTATCTGCTGTCTGATGAGGCAGATGTCATCATCAACATTGTCGATGCCTCCAACCTGGAGCGGAATCTCTATCTCACCACTCAGATTCTGGAGATGGGCGTGCCGATCATCATCGCCCTCAACATGATGGATCTGGCGGAGAAATGGGAAATTCGCATTGATTCCCGGCTTCTATCCGATCGCCTGGGCTGTCCGGTCGTTCCCCTCTGTGCCCATACCGGAAAAGGAGTGCCCCAGTTAAAAGAAGCCATTCATCAGGCTTTGACGCATCCCACGATGCCCCAGACCTACGTGGCCTATCCCCCGGTGATTGAGGAGGCACTGGCTGATTTAATCCCAGTGCTGCAAACGCAAGCGATCGCCAATCCTGCTCATATTCGCTGGTTTGCGTTGAATTTGTTGCAGTATGACGATCGTCACCTCCCAGATTTGGGGCAGGATACCCTCCGACGGATTACCGAGCATCGGCATCGCATCCATCAAACTCTGGGAGAAGATACCGATTTACTGATTGCAGACAGCCGCTACACCTGGATTCGCCACATCATTCAGGGGGTGAGTGAACGAACTAATCTGGTGAGACAAACCCTATCCGATCGCATCGATCGCGTGGTGCTGAATCGGTGGCTGGGAATTCCCATTTTCTTAGTGGTGATGTATCTCATGTTTCTCGTTGCCATCAATTTAGGCGGTGCATTTATTGATTTTTTTGACATTGGTGTAGGCACTATTTTTGTGGGTGGGACGGCACATTTATTCCAACAGATCAGTGCTCCTGGATGGTTGATTGGATTATTGGCAGATGGTGTTGGGGGTGGAATTCAAACCACGGCTACCTTTATTCCTCAGATTGGTCTATTGTTTATTTTTCTGGCAATTCTGGAAGACTCTGGTTATCTGGCAAGGGCGGCATTTGTTATGGATCGGCTGATGCGGTTTGTCGGGCTTCCGGGGAAATCCTTTGTGCCGATGATGGTGGGCTTTGGTTGTAATATTCCCGGCATCATGGCAACCCGGACGCTGGAAAATCGCCGCGATCGCCTGATGACCATCCTGATGAACCCGTTTATGTCTTGTGGTGCCCGTCTGCCGGTCTATGCCCTGTTTGTTGCGGCATTCTTTCCCACGAACGGACAAAATATTGTCTTCCTGCTTTATATCCTGGGCATTCTGGCAGCGGTCTTTACCGGATTGGTGATGAAGCGGACTCTATTTCGGGGCGATGCCGCGCCCTTTGTGATGGAACTGCCGCCGTATCACATTCCCACAATTAAAGGGGTACTGATTCGCGCCTGGGATCGGCTAAAGGCGTTTATTACCAAAGCTGGACGCATGATTGTGGTGATGGTGTTGATTTTAGGCTTAATCAACTCTGTTGGCATGGACGGTTCCTTTGGCAAACAGAATAGTCAGGATTCAATTCTGAGTGCTTTCAGCCGCACCATTACCCCCGTGTTCACCCCAATGGGAATTCAGCCGGAGAATTGGCCCGCTACCGTGGGACTAATGACCGGAGTATTCGCCAAGGAAGTCATGGTCGGCACGATGGATTCCCTTTATACCCAATTGGCTCAGGACGCTGCTGGAACTAGCGGTGAACCCCCAGAACCCTTTGACTTTTGGGGCGGCATTGGCAAGGCATTTGCCAGTATCCCAACCAACCTGGCAAAACTAACAGCCAGTATTCTTGACCCGCTTGGACTCAGTATTTTGAATGACACTGGCGACCAGAAAGCGGCGGCAGAAGCACAAGAAGTGCATTACACCACTTTCGGACAAATGGCGACCCGATTTGGCGGCACCACGGCGGCGATCGCCTTCCTGCTCTTCGTGTTGCTCTACTTCCCCTGTGTCTCTGCTACGGCAGCCGTCTACCGCGAAACCAACCTGGGCTGGACGGCTTTCGTGGGAGCCTGGACGACTGGGTTGGCTTATTGGGTGGCAGTGTTCTACTACCAGTTTATGACGTTTAACCAGCATCCCGGCAGCACAATCGCCTGGTTGGTGGGTCTAGCTCTATTCATGGTCGCAACCCTGCTGGGATTGAAATGGTTTAGCGATCGCCGTCGCATTCCACCCCAGAGTTCAAACCGTCAAAGCGTGTTGGTCAATCAATGATTCTGCAACAACTCCAAACCTACCTCCGCACCCATCCCCAAACCTCTCTGGAAGAACTTGCCCGTCAGTTTCAAACCGATGCAGATGCCTTGCGAGAAATGCTGAATTTACTGATTCGCAAAGGGCGTGTGCGTAAACTGGCAGGCAAACAATGTGGCGGTTGTCATAGCTGTGCGCCAGAGAGTCTGGAACTGTATGAGTGGATTGGTTCTAATTCCTAATTCTTGATAGAGGAGTAATTGAGTCTCCGGTTAGTCTTAACGAACGTTGATGCTAATTGCTGAACAAGTCCATTAGGTTTTCAGATAACAATGACAGTCAGGCTTTGCAATAAGCGACTCCGCTAGCGCATTCAATGCTGTGGCTGCCAGCAAACCTCCCCCCAGTGCACCGTCGATCGTGATAAACGGCACTCCCGATCGCATCAGTTGCCGTTTAGCGATCGGTGCATGACTAAAGCCGATCGGCATTCCAATCACTAGGGCAGGTTGAATCGCTTGCTGTTGAATCGCCTGACACACAGATAGCAGAATCGAAGGAGCGTAGCCGATCACCAGAATGCACCCCCTGGGACACTGGCTTAACCGCTCTTTCCAGGTGTGTTGTTGCCAGAATGCTGACTCGGCATCCCGTGCAGTAGTGATATGCGGGTCATCAATCAGGGTGAGGGTTTCGCACCCTAGATGGCGTAAACGCGGTTGATCTAGGGCGGCTGTAACGACGGCCACATCAGCAACAATCGAACAACTTGCTTTGAGTGCGTCTCGACTGGCGACGATCGCCCCTTTCCCCACTTGCACAAACGGGATCAGACTCACATCGCCACACGCTAGCAACAACTGCGAGAGCAGATCCACCTCAATCTCGGAGCGACCGCTCAAATCTGGCAATAACCCTTGCAGCGACTCCTGAAAGGATTCAGGATGAGTATGAACTTCGGCATCGATGCCATTCCACAATTCTTCAAACTGATGTAGATGAGTTTGCGTCTGCGCCTCTAGCTGTTTCAAGCTGGACAGCACCTCTGCCTGAGTGCCTTGACAGGTGTGGTCGCGACCTAAAAGTCGTTCGAGGGCTGATGCCGTCTGTCGGAGTTGGGTGATTTGCTGAATCACGGTTTGATACTGTCGATGCAGTTGTGTCAGTAGGGTGTTGGGTGCATCATCGTCGGTATCTGTTTCCAGCAGTTTTTGAATATGCGCCAACTGAAACCCCTGCTGTTTCAGAGCAACAATACGCTTCAGCCGCTGCACATCCGAATCGGTGTAGAGCCGATAGTTTCCGGGCGATCTCATAGGTTGCGGCAGCAATCCCAATTGATGATAATGCCGCACCATCCGTGGTGTAATTCCGGCCCCAACCGCATCGGTTAGTTCTTTGATGGTTAGATGAATCACCGTCATAATTCTGGTTCAATTCCGGCAGATCGAAGCTGGGCGGCAAGGCGTTCGACGCGCTGACGTTCTTGCTCAATTTGTTCGGTGTCCCATAGCAACAAACTTTCCTGATCGTCCCACCAGCGTAACCAGTAACCCTCTCGGTGATCCCGTTTCCC
>JBBIQC010000096.1:0-10965 GCA_037442585.1 Oscillatoriales cyanobacterium bin_317 | reverse complement strand
GGCAGGAATGGCTTGTTGTCTAACCAGTCTTGCAGGTAAAGATGGAGGAGTGTACCAGGTGTCAATCCAGGCTTCTGTTTCTGGTTTGCTGGGTGGCTTTGTCTCATCCAACATGGAGTTTACAGAACCACCTCTCGCACGATTCCTCAAAAACTGCTGCTTGCGCTCCTTTGCCCAATCCATTAAATCGTTGTAGAAAGGATCTGCTGAAGCATTCAGTTCTACGTCTGATGATGTCGGGGTAGAGTTAGAGATTCTCAAATTCATTATCTCCTCCCAGGTCAAGATCAACCGGAATAAAGCGGTGATAGGCTCGCTCATAAACAAACATCGGTTCTGCGGTCATCCCCCCTCGATTCTTCAGCAGGCTGAGACGCGCATAAGTAGCTTTCGCTTTGTCGTTCAGGGGAAAGCGAGTCCGAACATCCTGAAGTTGCCGCAGCTTAAGATGGTTGCCTGCATAGCGCTCTTCCAATAGGTCAACCTGATCTTTGGGCTGATCATTACCCCGCTGAGCCTTGCCCGTTTGCAACAGCATAATGCAGTCCGCTGCATGAGCAATTTTAAACGAGTCTCGTAATGCTCCCATATCGAGGGTGCCAGTCCGGAGCGCTTCTTGATAAGCCGCTTTATTGATATCACTAATCGCAACGACAGCCGTATTTGTATCCCGGGCCAATTGTTTCAGCCCGGTTGCCACTCTAGAAACTCGCAAAACCTCATTAGCACCAGAATCCAACTTTTCATCCCCACAACACATCAGTTGTAGGTAATCAACGACTACCAGCACCGGCGCATTCTTACTCAAATTAGCTGTGCGTCTGACCTGAGCAATCACCCCTTTAAGGTGAGCCGCTGTCACTTCTGGTCCCGCTTCCAGAATGGTGAGGTGTTCTGCAATTTGCTGGTCATAGGCACGAATCGCTTGAGCAACCTGCTGCTTCAACCACTGAGCATTGGAATAGTCTGGATCATCCCATTGTTTAGACTCAATTAATCCTGAATTCAGTCCGGCAAGCCTGGACAAAGCACTGACCCAGAGCTGCTGTCTACCCATTTCAAAGGAGACATACAGCACCGGCGTTCGGGCTTTGGCTGCCTCATCTGCACACCAAGCACACCAAGTCGTCTTGCCTGAGCCAGGGGGCGCACCAATCACATAGAGCCTGCCAGGATGCAGCCCACCATTGAGAGCATGGTTAAGCCAGTGAGCAGGTGTTGGAATTGCAGTCTGCGGTTGTCCAAACAGGTCATGGATCAGATCCTGACTGTATGCCACCATTGGCAACGTTTGAGAGGCACTGCGACGCTGTAGATTCTGAGACTCGTTGATCAGGATTTCCAGGGTTTCAGTGACAGGTTGAAGGTGATCGCCCAACAACTCAGTCGCCGTAGTTGCCTTTTCTTTTGCCAGTAAACGCAGCCCCGTATCTCTTATCTTTGTCAAATGTTCAACAAACGTGTCCCAACTACAAGGCGGCATTTGCAGCAATTCATCCAAATACGTGGCTGCCTGGTTGATAACACTGGTCGGCGAAGCTGATTTCCCATCTAAAACCTGTTCCAATTGAGCCAGAATCAGGCTGGGAATCAGTTCTCTCCCGGCAGTTTCAAGCGTTACGAGGGCTTCCCAAATTAATTGATGCAAGTATAAAGGAGTTTTTTCATCTGCTACAGATGGGCAGGTTGCAACGAATCCCTCAGCAGGCAGGTCAGTCCCCAATGCTTCCTGCATCCCCGCTTCTGGATGACAGAGGATGTATGCTAATAATTCTCGTTCTGCGTGTCTTGCTGCTTCATTGTCACCATCAGGTTTTTCCCACTGCCAGAAGGGACAAGCATAGCCCGTGCAGCCCCCACAACGTACAAGCTCCTGACTGGCTCGAACATAGCTACAACTCCATTGGTAATCTTGGGGATTACGTCGAGCTGAAGCGTAAGCACCCTGAAAGTTTCGTAGCTTTGCATCAACGGTAAGTTTGCTAGTAGGGTGGTGATCCGATGCCTGAGCCATGCTCTCCGCTAAGGATTCTATTTGGGCGAGATCGAATCCTCTAGTGATGGCATAGCGAGAGAGAGAGAGGTTGACAGCATTGTAGTCTTGGTCGGTTGGAGCACCATTGGTTATCAGATAGTGAATACAGGCAGGATGTTCATCAGGCGACAGGATAGAAAAGTCGGCTTTTAGATGCTGGATTTTGGATCTTGAATTGAAGTCTAAAGCTACTTTTTTCTTATCTGTGTCTTGTAACTTTTCCTCTGCTAATCGAGCGATCGCACTTGCATTCACCTGCTGAAACTCTGTCATTAGCACCAACTGATTCTCTGGCACAACAGGAAAACCATCTGCCCATTCCACTACTTCAGGCAAGAATCCATTGCGCCTACCACTCATTTGATGAATGCCACAGGGTAAACGGATCGGTCGTCCAGAAGCCTTGCCGTCGTTTGCGATCGTTGCGGTTGCTGGATAAATTTCCTTGGGTTTGTAACCTGATAAGTAGGAAAGATTCTGCAATGCCTTAATCCAGGTTGCGCCAGGTAGAGAGGTATCAGCGAACAGCCAAAGATGAAAGCCTCGACGACCACTAAATTCTAGGTATGTTGATAAACCGCGATCGGTAGCAGCCTGCTGTACATTTTTCGCCTGAGCTAAAACTGCCTGAAGTGCTTCAGTGTCAGAACCATCTTTGGGAGCATCAAAATCAATACAACCCGCTTTGGCAGTGTTAGTGCCTGGTTGCAATAACCGCACTGAAACAGTTTGTCTGCCCTGAAGATGGGCTTCAACAACATCAGGGGTCAGCACCTTATCATACTGCGATTGCAATACGTCAGTACTCTGCCAGACCGCATAAAGCTGCTGATGCTCATGAAGAATCAGGCGATAAAGCTGTTGAATGAGCTGAGTTGTAGTACCGGGGGACATGAATTTAACTGTCGTTGCAACGGAGTCATGAGATTGATGAGCCTAAGAACAAACTGGTACCGACGGCGCGGTATTTTTTGTTGTTCTAACAATAGCAACCGCTCTGGAAGGCAGCCAGAGCGGTTGCTGGATCAAGATCATTAGAATGATCAGACGTGTAACCAAAATCTGAAATGCTTACTATATAAGTGTTTCAAGATTTTTTCTGTAACTTTTGGAATTAGCAGAGGGTGTTTTTGGGACGGACTGGGGGTATTTTCTAAGCAACCCTGGGGTATTTCCTTGTAACCTTTCAGAGGAACCTGGCTGTAACGGAAGAAGCGAATTGCTGAATGATCTGAAAAATAAGGCTTTCGAGAAATTAGCCCAATGGTTAAAAAACGATCGCCACCTGGATATTTGTAACTATTGGAACTGACCAACGGTATTTATGGCAGATCTTGTCCCTACTGTAACCTTCAGCCCAAACCTGGGGTATTTTGTAACCCTCTCGCTGTAACTTTTGGTCCTACCCTACGATATTTCTTCAAAACTCGCTTGTAACCTTCGGTCTTATCCTGGGGTATTTTGTAACCCTGGCTCCTCCAACGTAACTTTTAGGATAGCCTTAGGGTGATTTTGGCGAAACCATGATGTAACCCTTCTACTGTAACTTTTAGGGCTAGCCTGGGGATGCTCTATGGTTTCAATCCGTGTTGTAACTTTTGGAGTTAGCCAAGGGTATTTCTAAAAAACATTGGCTTGTAACCTTCTGGCTAACCCTACGGTATTTCTACTTTGACTACGGGTTTGTTTCCAAGGTTGGAGTTTGCCTGAAAAGCCCTTCAAATGGTATCTACGCAAGAGTTTTAACTCAGTTGCAGTACGTTCCATTCAGTAAGCTGTTTGTAACCTTCAGTTCAACCCTGGGGTATTGAAAGCCGTTTTTGAACTGACTTGCAGCAGCACCTGTCAGTAGGATCTGGATCTCCGATCCCGCAAGCTTCTTGGAAGTTTTTCAAAGATGCGATCGAAAGTTGGAACTCTACCTATAATACAAGGTTAATCAACTAAACCCCCAGATCTAGCGTTCAGTTCTGTCTCGGTGTAACCACAATGTAACCTTGTCGGACTGCCAAAGGTTACAGATGCCTTTAGCAGCTACATCGTGGCTTGAAGAACAGTCAGTAGAACTGTTTGATCCTCCGGCGTAATGCTGCGTCTGCCGGTTTCAACCAGTTTGACCCAACTGGTACTCTTGCCAATCTTGGCAGCGAGGACACTTTGAGTCATGCCTCTGGTTAACCTCAGCGCCTTCAACTTCTCTCCTGAATCAATCCGCTCAGTTGGTTTAGTGGTTTCGGGCAACTGGTTAGATGGTTCAGGAGACAGTAAGCGCCGTTCAGACTTGCGAGATCGCGATTTGAGTGACGTTGGTGATGAAGTTTCAGCCTCTAGAGATAGCTTGGATATTGCTTCCCCTGTGGAAATGCTACGTACTGGGCGTGATTCCTTTAGCTCCTCTAACTTCCTGGAAATCTCCTCTGGTGGTTGCACAACCATTCGGGCTGTCAGCAACTGCTCAAAGCCACCATAGGGTCGCTTTACAGTATCGGTGAGGCGATCGCCCTCTCCCTTAGCCCCATCCTCCAACCAGAACTCGGCTGCCTGTTCGGGATCATCGGGAATGTCGGTTAAAGGCAATAGGTCAGGCAGATCAGGCAGGTACTGAGGGGGGTAAGTTGCCAGATCAAACGTAAACTTCCAGCCTTGTTCATCCAGCACTTTTAAGGTAGTTTTCCATTGAGAAACCAGGCGTTTACGGGGAGCAGAGGCTTTTCTGGCTTGCTCCACCTTCTCTGTGCCAAATGCCACTTTGAATAGAGTGCCAGCTCGGACAGGTCCATTCCCGACCTTCGTTTTGAATAATAGCCAGAGAATGAGCCGTGCAGCCCCTTCGTGGTTATACCAGATGGTCATCAAGTCTTGCAGAATGGACTGAGACAGAATGCCGTACTCGTAGTAACCATTGCCATCTTTGCAGCGGCTGGGATTGAGAAAATACTGCGCCCAGTTACCTGCTTTGACTTGCAGAGTGAAACCTACCATCTCAGAGTTGCCCATCAAGTCTTCCTGGAAGTGCAGGATGGGTTCTGAGATTTCCCAGAGCCAGGTGCGGCTAACGCTGAAAGACTTTACCTTTCCTTTTTCGGGCCAGGAGACATATACCAGTAAATGACAGGGCTGTTTTGCCAGCTCCAGCAACAGCTCTAGCTTTTGCTGCTTATTGAGCTTCTTGTTTTTATCCAGACCGAGATACCGCTCAAGCTGGCGATCGTTTAGAACAAACTGTTGTTCCCAGGGGCGTTCTAGCTGAGTCGCATAAGCAGCATAGATCAGATGCAAACAGGCAGCCCGAATGTCAAACTGATCGATCAACGCCAGAGCAGCTTCCTCTTCTAGCACAGTTGGATGTTTGACGTGTAGTTCATTCGTAATCCAGAAGGAAAGGTATCCCTTGCCCTTCGCAACACTGCTTTCGTAGTAGGGCGATCCGGGACCTGCTTCGACCCAGCCGATATCCCTTCCTTGAGAAAGAATATTGCAACCCTCCCAAATGACTTTGTTAGAAGCCATACGATCGGTTTCACCATCAGGGAACAGATCAGCATGGGTTGGCGGACGTTCAAAAGAGTTATAACGCCCTCTACGCTTTGGTTTAGTTGTGGCAGCTTTTTTTGTTTCTGTTTCTGAGGCTACGACATCCACTTCGATCGCGGCGATCGCCAATGGAATGTCATTCCCAGGAGTTCCGGCTTGTTTCATAATGGCTCACGACAGTTAAAGAGGTTACTCGGAGCCAGAAACGCCATTCTATCAGTTCTTTCAGTTTCAGAACTGATGTGTCTTTTCAGCCGCATAGCGATTTGCTATGATGCAAGAGCGTGGAGAGGCGGCAACCAATCCAGCCCGGAAGGCACATATTTAATATGGTCGCTCTGGCTATAACAAAAAAACATCGAGAACACCAAGGTTTCATCCGCCAAGACGAGACCTTGGTGTTCTTTGATCTGAGACATTGGTTGGATCACGCATGTTGCAGTTCGCTTGACGAGACATTGTTGCTCCTTCGTACGCAATTGGTCAGAATCTGAATACTGGTAACTTAATGAGTAGTAACAGACGTTCCAACGGGGATCAACCGTCGGGCAATCTGTTCAATAAACTCAGATCGAGAAAGCTGAAACTCTGCGGCAAGCTCATCCAGTTGTTCAACCGCTGTGGGAGTAAGACCAATCATCGTCGGCTTTTTAGGCTCTGTATAATACTGTCCCTGCCCCTTACGGCTCCGCTTTTCCTTATCGGTGTTCATAGTTACCCATGATCGCTTATATAAGAGATACCACAGAATTTAAATTCTGATTGAGAATCTCAATAGCTCTCTAGATCTCTTGTATAAGAAACAGATTGATCTGCCAACCCTTGTATAAGAGAACTAGCCAGGTGGACAGAAACCATTGGTACTTCTGAATCACGTTTTAAGTTTGCATCCCTCGATTGGTCAACATTGGAGAGCAACATAGCGCGGCTCGGAAGTGCGATCGTTGTGTTGCGAACTTCGAGGATACCAAAATAACCAGCTACCGCTGTACCAAGCCGATTTGTGGGCGAAATTAGCGGAGTTGTTATGATGCAAACCCTTTCTGCTTCCTCCCCGGCTGTCTCTTTTCCGTTTCAACTGACCGAGCAGCAGCATAAAGCACTGGACGCAATGTGGACATTTCTGCAACCGACGGTCGCGGCTGCGCTGTTTCTGTTGGTTGGCTACGCTGGAACTGGAAAAAGTACCATCGTGTTCCAATTGATTAGAGTTTTGGTCAGCCAGGGAAAACGAGTTGTTCTGACCGCGCCCACCAATAAGGCTGTTGGTGTGTTGCAACGCATGGCGCTAGAAAACGGGGTGACTGGCGTAGACTTCTTCACGATTCATCAATTGCTGGGGCTGGGCATGGTTTCCAGAGGTAACGAAAAAGTGTTGGCACCGACTGGAACGTCATACATTGGGCTATTCGATGTTGTGTTCATTGATGAGTGTTCCATGATTGGAGAGCAGCTCTGGCACTGGATTGAGGAAGCGTCCAAAAGAACATCGACGTGGCACCCGCTCAAAATGATTCTGATGGGTGATCCGGCTCAGCTTAATCCAGTGAATGAAGGGCGATCGCCAGCTTTCAACATACCCAATAAAACGGTGTTGACTCAAGTGGTGCGTCAGGGTACGGATAGCCCACTGCTGGAGTTCATCACGGCTTGCCGCTATGCAGTAACTAAAAGCAAAGTACCCTTTAAGCCATTTGCAAAATATTTACCCGATAAGAGTAACGGTTCATTGTTGGTAAAGCGGCGATCGCTGCTCAAGTATGCCTTCAAGAAAACCTCCAGGGAATTCACCCAAAATCCTGATTCTTTCAGGATTCTCTGCTGGACGAATGCTCAAGTAGATTACTATAACCAGCAGATTCGTAACTATCTGTATGGCAAGACGACCTCTCGTTTCGTTTCCGGTGAACGGCTGATCACGCGCGATCCGGTTTTAGCTCCGGATGGTAAAACGATCATTCTCTCAACCTCAACTGAATTCACGATTCAAGAATTTTCAGAAGATCGCTACAGTAATTACCAAGCCTGGAGGCTAAAGGTTGCAACTGATGATGGTACCGTGCGTCAAATCTATGCCTTGCATGAAGATGAGCAAAACCGCTTTGATGTAGAAGCGCGTCGGCTGATGGCGATCGCCAAGCACAATCCATTTCTGTGGCGCGACTATTATCGACACCTGGAGCAGTTTGCCAACGTGCGAAATTGCTTTGCAATCACAGTCCACAACAGCCAGGGCAGTACATTTCTGGAATGTGGCGTTGATGGACAGGATTTAAGTAAACGGCTTAACCCTGAACGTGGTGAGACGGCAAAAGATTTGTTGGCAAAGGTGAGGGAGCACAATCGCCTATGGTATGTCGGAGCTAGCCGTGCGCGTCGTCGGATTCTGGTTGTGTCCTAAGACTTTACTTAGGGAATAGTTGTGGAAAAAATATCTCAAAGTATTCCCTAAGTAAAACCAACTGCTAGAAGCCGTGTATCGGGGTTCACCCATGCTGGGCTGCTTCCAACAACCTTGTTTACTTAGGGAATGTTTAACAGTGTTTTGGCTCTATACTATACCCTAATAAATTTGACCATTCTGCTAAGAAGCTTGAGTCATAGGGCCTTTGGCATTTTTCCTCTGCTAACGCAGACATCCTTCGACGACCATTCAACCAGAGACACTGATCATGACTCAAGCATTAGAAAAATCCAGGGACAAGGCTGCAAAGCAAAAAAAGCAGACTGAGCAACCAACTTCTAAAGCGGCGATTGCACAGCGGGTTCCTGAGACACTCACCTCTCTAGAGCAACCTACGGACCCATCCGAGGTGAGTGAAGCCGAAGCA
The DNA here is from genome assembly GCA_037442585.1 of Oscillatoriales cyanobacterium bin_317. Classification (GTDB taxonomy): domain Bacteria; phylum Cyanobacteriota; class Cyanobacteriia; order Leptolyngbyales; family Leptolyngbyaceae; genus Leptodesmis. The sequence goes on along the minus strand of JBBIQC010000096.1, from coordinate 2,565 downwards.
ACGGTCGATGAGCTTGAAAATTCTGCTGAACCTGAAGTATCGGCAGAGCCTGTGCCTAAGAAGTCATCGCGAAGACGGGCAGCTAGATCTCAGCCAAAGGACACCCCTGAAAGTGAACAAGGAATGCAGGTGATTTGTGCTCAAAGTCAGTTTCATGATGCGCTGGCGATCGTAAGTTGTGCTGTTCCAACAAAACCCAGTCATCCAGTGCTGGCGAATGTGTTGGTGGTGGCAGATGCTAACGCTCAACAGGTTCATCTGACGGTAACTGATTTAGCAATGACGATGCAGGCAAGCTTTGAGGCGCAGGTGCTTTTGGGTAGTGAGATTACAGTGCCTGTTGAGATGCTTTCAGGAATGGTCAAGCAGTTTCCAACGGGTAGCATCAACCTCAACAGTCAGATGCAGACTACACAACCTATATCTGGAGAGGAGCAACCCATCAAAACTTGCTCGATGACCTTGTCGGATGCAAATGGCAACTATGAAATCCGAGGAATTCCGGCTGAGGAGTTTCCGCCGATTACAACACCCAAAGTGACTCCTGTTTCCCTACCGACTAATATTCTCAGGGAAGGGCTAAAGGGTGTGCTGTATGCAATCAGTGCTGATGAAACTAAGCGCATTTTGACAGGCGTTTACATCCAGATTGGGCAAAATGCACTGAAATTTATTGCAACAGATGGACATCGAGTGGCAATTGCTGAATTGTCAACGGAGGGGATTGGTAGACAGCGGCGCAAGCGATCGGGAACTGATGAACTCATTCAATTTCCCATTCCTGGTAAAGCGCTGAAGGAACTGATTCGTAATCTTGCTGATTCAGTTGATGCGATTCAACTGCTTTACGATGCTCAAGCAACCCGTGCAAGTTTTGCATGGCAGGATATTATTTTGAGCTGCCAGTGCATTGAGGGACAATATCCAGACTGTGAGCAGTTGTTGTCACGATACAGCTTTGATCGGGAAGTGGTGCTGGAGAAATCAGGATTGCTCAAAGCATTGGAGCGGCTGTCGGTGCTGACCGACAAAAAAGAGAGAGGGATTCAGTTTCGATTTGATGGAACGACACAACAGATTCATCTTTCGATCGAGCGAGAGTTTGGCAAAGGTGATGAAACAATCAGTGCTCATATCCCTACAGATATGACATTGGATATCCAATTCAATCTCAAATACCTGGGAGAAGCGGTTAAAGCCATTCCTAGTTCTGGAATCAAGATGCATTTGAAGCAACCGGACTATCCAGCAATGTTGGTTCCCGCTGGAGATTTCAACAATCCTGAATTAGAGGCGGAAATGCGCCACTTTCTCTTTCCTCTTTATAAGCAACCCGAGTAAGTTTGCACATGCAAAGGCAGCAAGAGCCTTGTGAGACGTTGCTGACTTTGTCGATTTCCTATGGAGCTAAGCCGACAGCCCTGACCTGCAAGTGCAGATGTTCGAGCAGACGAGAATTCTAATCGTAGAGCAGCTTCATGACCAATTACTGCTTCCTGCTTGGACAAGATAGTTAGCGTATACTGAGTCCTTATAATTACATCAGCATAGAGAATCTAAAAATACACGAGAAGATTCGGGCTATCCAGCTTGAGAAGCGTATTTCCGAACACTAATCAAATTGAATTTAGAACAGTAAGGTGCAGGAAAAGGGTTTCAATCGATTAAACGCGGTAAAGAGTCTTCTAGTTCTTAAATATGGCGGTTGTAATTGTCTCAGTATTGAGCGATCGCATAGCATCCTCATGGGAGAATCGCCCGATGAAGACTAATCGAGTTTGGCGAGGTTCGTTGGGTTGCCAGGGGCGATCGTAAAAAGTATCAAATCGATTGCCAACACCTTGAACGACTAACCGCATGGCTTTATTGGGCACGGCTACAAAGCCCTTAATCCGATAAATCTCATACTGCTGAACCAGAGATTGCAAGCGGTTGACCAACTCTGCTGGGTCAAATGCCTGATCAAGTACCACATGAACCGAAGTAATGTCTTCATCGTGTTCATGATCTTCTTCCGTATCATGATGGCTAGGGCGAGAGTCGAGATTGTCTTCAACAGCGGCATTAAATCCCAGTAGAAGATCAGGGCTAATTTCTCCTTGTTTGCAGGGCACAATTTTCACCCCGGTTGGAAGTTCCTTTTGTAACCACTGCTGAACTTTTGTTTGAGTTGCTAAATCAACGCGATCGACCTTCGTTAACAACACCATATCGGCACACGCCAACTGATCTTCAAACAGTTCTTCGATCGGGGTTTCATGCTCCAGGCTATCATCCGCTTGCCGTTGAGCTTCCAGGGCATCTAAATCACCGACAAACTGACCATTGGCAAGAGCTTCGCAGTCTACAACGGTCACAACACCATCGACGGTTGCTCCAGTGCGAATTTCGGGCCAGCGAAAGGCTTGTACCAGAGGTTTGGGTAAGGCTAATCCAGAGGTTTCAATCAGGATGCAGTCAAGACGATCGCGCCTTTTTAACAACTCCTGCATGGTGGGCAAAAACTCTTCCTGCACGGTGCAGCACAAACAGCCATTCGCCAGTTCCAAAATATTGTTATTCGGG
>JBBIQC010000095.1:0-10982 GCA_037442585.1 Oscillatoriales cyanobacterium bin_317 | reverse complement strand
CAGCAGTGGCAAGCCTTTTTGACCCGTCTGACACCTCAACAGCGGCAGTTATTAGACCTGAAACAGCAAAAACATCCTGACGAAAAAATTGCTCAAATCCTGGGTTGTACGTTGAACCAACTCCAAAAACTATGGTTCAAACTGCTAGAGTTAGCCTGGGAGATTCGTAATTTAGGAAATTTGTAAGGATTTAGTGTCCGGATGCGATATGTCTACCCATGAATAGGAATTTGTATTATGAATCGTGACCCAGAGGACATTCAGAAACAGATACTAGCCCTCTTACAGGACTTGTTGCCAATGGCTTCCAGCGTGGACGCTGAAGCAATTAGTCGGGCTTTGGGCGGGACTACATCAGACACGTCTACCTCTTTAGAACCACCATCCCCATTACCGCCTCGAACCATTAACAATGCATCCTCTGGTTTCTCTGGGTCAAATCGCCCTTCTCAAAAAGAGGCTCTCTTTAAACTTGGAGATGTACCTGCTGTGCAAGACCGTTATCATGCTCTGTTGAAAAATCGGTTACAAAGTGAGATTGAAAAAAATCCTCCCTTGTTCCCCTGGGAAACCGAACAATACGCCTACGAAACGGATTGGATCTGGAGCCGTCAGCTAAAAAATATCCAACTCCCCGTTCAGCAACTTGCCCAATCTTCTCTTAAGGAGGGAGCTAAACTGGTACAGGCCGTGGAAGAGTTGTTTCCTAGCCAGCCTGAAGCTCTGAATCATTTGGCTGGTTTGGTGATGACCTCTCCTGTTCGTTCTGGAGCTACAACCGCTCCTCCTGCCGGAGCCAATTTTCCGAGTAGCTATGAAACAGCGGCTCACGCTCAAAAAATGGTGTTGTCGCTGCTGGCTGCCCGTGAGATCTTAAATACCTTAACTCTGACTGTGAGTCCCTACCGTCCGATGGCAGAACGCCAGTGGGAAAGTCATTTCGGGACGGTGCGGCTGAAGGCGAGTTATGATGCCCAATCTCCTGCCAGCATTCGCTTACAAGTCGCCCTTCCTTGTGATGGCCAATTGTCATTACAGGAGGCCGAGTTTAATTTAGTCGGCCACCGATCGACCGCAGGCTATCTCGGTATGGAATTAGTGGAACCGCAGCTTGGTCAGGCTTATACCTTAAAGGTGGTGCTGTCGGATCAGGTTGAGTCACCCCTAACCTTTACGGTACGTCTGCAAGAGGAATAGTACAACGGGCTTGTGGGGCTGCTGAGTGCAGTGGGTAGGATAGGAAAGTTGGTTTGCTTAATCGGGATTGCCCATGTCTAGCTCGTCTGCCCCTGCCTGGTTGCGATCGCTGCCTTTGATTAGCCCTCTCTGGGAAAGGCTTGCGTCTCAGCCCCTACCAAAAACAGAAGAATCCATACTGCTGCGGGTGCTGACTCAGGCGATGGTAATTGTGGGGATTATCGCTACCGATGTGGCGGCTGAAACTCAAATGAGTTTATGGGCCATTCCCTTAAGTATTGCAGGAGCTTATTGGAGTTGGTCGCACCGGCATCAGCGTAATATTTCCACCAAGTTTTGCATTGCGATCGGGATGTTGATTGCCCTGGGTGCTTTTTTACTGGGCCTGCGGGAACAACTCAACGATACTCGCCTGGTACTGGCCGAGTTGCTGGTGCAGTTGCAGGTGCTGCATAGCTTCCACATGCCGCGCCGTCAGGATCTGGGTTACTCAATGGTGATTGGACTGATCCTGATTGGAGTGGCCAGTACCTTGAGTCAGACGATGATTTTTGGTCTGGTGTTGCTGGCTTTCCTGGCGATCGCCCTACCAGTTCTGGTGCTGGATTATCGTTCGCGGCTGGACTTGAGACAGGTGCGGGGACGATCGCCCTTCCGTCAACCCGGGTTGTCTCCCCGTCGATTAGCCACCTTTTTGGTGATCATTCTGGCGTTGGGGTTAACCATTTTCATGTTTATGCCCCGGCTTCCGGGCTACCAGTTACGCACCTTTCCGGTCAGTTCCCAGATTAATCAAAGCTTCGAGAATAACCGCCAAATTATTAATCCTGGTTATGTCAGAAATGGCAACCTGGCTGGAAATTCTGAGGCAGGGATCGGACGGGGACAAGCTTCAGGGCCAGGAGAACTGGATAAAACGTTTTATTACGGGTTCAATACCCGGATCAATCAAAATTTGCGGGGTCAAATGCAGCCCAAAGTGGTGCTGCGGGTGCGATCGCAAGCAGAAGGATTTTGGCGGGTGCTGGCCTTTGATCGGTATTTGGGCCAGGGATGGGATATTTCTCGCAATGAGCAAACCCGTACCCTGAATCGACCCGGTTGGTCTTATCAATTCTTCTTACCCCGACCGATCACGATCAACAAAACGAAGGAAGTGATTCAGACCTACACCGTGGTGTCTGAACTGCCCAACCTGATTCCAGCCCTCACCCAGCCCAAAGAACTGTTTTTTCCCACCCCTCAAGTGGCTCTGGACACGGAAGGAAGCCTGCGATCGCCTCTGGGCCTGCCAGAAGGACTCACCTATACCGTAATTTCTGAAGTGCCTTATCGCGATCGTACACGCCTGCAAACGGCTTCCAGAAGTTACAACAAAGGGATTCGAGAGGTTTATCTGCAGGTGCCAGACGCAATCCGGGAGCGAGTCCGCAAGCGCACCGAAGAACTCCTGGCCACTTCTCCCCGTCCGATTATCAGTGTGTATGAAAAAGCGTTGTTTTTGACCCAGGCTTTGAAGCAACAGTACTCGGTACAGCCGGATCTGCCCTACCTCAATCCAAAGGAGGATCTGGTCGAAGCATTTCTCTTCAAATACAAAGGGGGCTATCCAGATCACTTTTCTACGACCCTGACCATCATGCTGCGATCGATCGGCATTCCAGCCCGTTTGGTCGCCGGATATGGCTCTGGGGAGTTCAATCCTTTCACTGGGCTGTATGAAGTTAAGAACACCGATGCCTATGCGATGACCGAAGTTTACTTTCCTAAATTTGGGTGGTTTGCCTTCGATCCGCTGCCCGGTCATGAGCTAATTCCGCCTTCGATCGAAGAAGATCAGACCTTCAGCGTGGTGCAGCAGTTTTGGAAGTGGGTGGCAGGCTGGTTGCCTTCTCCGGTTACAGGATTCCTGGGACGATTTTTCGGGACGATGATTGGCTGGATAGTGGGCATTACATCCTGGCTAGCGGGAATGTTCTCTCAAGGCTGGGTGGGACTATTTGCAGCCTTATTAACTGGAGTCGGCTTAGGATTTCTAGGCTGGCTGTCCTGGCGAGGGTGGCGGAGTTGGCGGTATCGGCGCTGGTTGGCAAGTTTGCCCCCTATGGAAAGGCTGTATCGACAAATGCTGGATTGGTTGGCTCAGCAAGGAATTGGCAAACGTATGGCCCAAACTCCCCTGGAGTACGTTCACCAGATCCGACTGACTCAACCAACGGAACGCGCCGCGATCGTTGAGCAGATTTCTCAAGCTTATGTGCGCTGGCGTTATGGAGGGCAGACCCCTGATCTTCAGGAACTGCAGCGCTCCTGGAAGAACCTGAGAAAATCCTCGTTCAAGCGAACTTGATGACTTAAGAAACCGGGTTTCTAGACGACCTACCCCCCAATAGACGAATCCCTCCAGCACGCTGGAGGGACTGAACTTGTAATGGTGTGAAAGATAAAGCCTGGAAAGCCTGCGGGGAACTGACCTTACCAGCCCTGCTCAGATTGCTGTAATACGTAAGTGGCCACGTCTTCAACTTGAGCAGGATTCAGACGGCTTCTGAAAGAGGGCATGGCATTCTTTCCCTTGGTTACTTGAGTCATAATTGCCTCCAGGGAATTCATGCCGTACTTCTCCAGGGCTTCCTTCTTCAAAGTCTTACTGGGAATGATGACGTTGTTTCCCCCAAGATGACAAGCTGAACAATTGGCATTAAAGATTTTCGCACCATTTGCGACATTCGCAGCTTGAGCTGGTGAGGCCATTGGCAGGAGCAGAAGGGCGAGCGCAACACAGATAATAAGCAGCTTTTTCAAAGGGGATGCTCCTCTGACAGAGGACGTTTGAGTGGTCTAAGCCTCGAGGACTAGCCTGCAACAGTCAACTTACCAACCATGCCAGCGCCCCGGTGAGGTTCGCAGTAGTAGGTGTAGTCACCAGCGGGAGCATCTTTAGGAATGGTTACTTCGATCGTGTCACCAGGAGCCATTTCCAGCTTTTTGTGGGACATAGATTTGGCGATCGCTTTGTCACCACCGGGAATGGTTGCCTCATCAAACACAACGTTGTGAGGAGGTACTTTGTTAATCACAAAGTTCACTGTATCGCCAGGTTTGACGGTCAGTTTGGCAGGTTCAAAGACCAACATACCGTTATCGGCACCCATTTTCACAGTGTAAGAGGCCGCGGCCGCGGGATCAGCGGAGAAAAAGAAGCTACCCATAACGAGCAGCACGGCAGCAAAGGCCAAACAAACACGTTTTGCAATTGAAGTCATTGATTTCATAACCTTGCTTGACAATCTACAGCAGACGTACACGTCTTAAATTCTAAAGCAATTGTGAGGCCGAAAGTTTAACCCGTCGGAATTTATCCACCCTCAAACGTTTCGGTGCCCCAACCTGGAGCTTTTTCGGCGGCTCGCAGGATAAACGCCGCGATCGCTTCCACGTCTGGAGTCGCTAACCATGACTCTGGCACTTTGCGGCACCAAAAGGATTCTTCACTGCCATCGTAGGTCATGGGGTGGCGCAGGTAGGTCACCAGACCCTGAATCGTATCCCGGCGAGGAGTGGCTCCGGCCAGTGCCGTAAGGGAGAGAGGAACCGTTGGATCGGGGAGTGTATTACCCCCAACATGACAGTTCAAACAGTTTTTTTCAAAAAGCGATTTCCCGGAAGAAAGTTCTGCTGCAGAAAATAAGCGAGTATTTCCCTGCTCATCAACTACCAGAGGAATCGGTTCAGTAACTTTTAAGTAGCGCGTGACGTAGGGGTCTACTGCCGCTTGAGCAGGTAAGCTAACCAGTACCATTGGCAGGAAAATTGCCGCTATCCAGGCCAGCAAGGGAAGCCAGAATTTTCGGTGTAGCATTAGTGACCCCTAGCACGACAACAATTGGGATGAATCTGAGTGAGGTGAATCTGAGTTAGTAGTAAATCTTACCGCCGCCCCACTTTTCACCCACGACTTTGGGTTGCAGCAAGATGTGACCCGCGATCGCCACCAGGTCATCTTCTGTCAGGTTCCGCATTTCGGGGAAGGTATCCTTGCTCTTCAAACTGGGGTGGACTTCTGCGATCGATTCAACCCCGTCATAGCTGGTTGGGCTCTTCATGTAATCCACCAGGGCATCCAGATTATTCCGAGGTGGAGTGGCCAGGGACAGCGCTTCTGGGTCTAACCCAACGTTGGGGTCAGTTTTGGTGACTCCACCCACATGGCATTGAGCGCAGGCATATTGGAACAGGCGCTTCCCTTCTTTTACCTGTTTCAAGCTCAACGTAATGGAATCTCCCCGATCGTTGAGAGGAACTGTACGGGTTTCCGCACTCAGTTCAGCCGCCATTGCGTGACCAACGAAGGACTGAAAAGCGAAGAATACAGTGGCTATCACAAGCCAGATGTACCTTTTGAGCATGGTTCTCCTTAATGTGGCTTCAGTATATAAGTGTCAACAGGACATCAGCAGACTCAATATGGCTGGATTTGGCAGTTGGAAAATAGAGCTTTGCAGGAAACCTTTGGACAAACTCCAACCGTAGGCTTGCAAACTAGAGCCAAAACCGTGTGGGAGTGTTTATAGGAAATTCCTAACGATTAGCTGAGGTTGACCTTTAAAAAAGGTTGTTTTTCTCTGCCCCTTTTGTGATAAAGAATCTGCAAAACCCACGGTATGATTTGCTATCCGACTAAATTGAGCCGTTCTGATACAAATATCATGCCACTGAGTGCAACCTTTCCCAAGCCTTACTATAGATTCCCTCTGATTGCCGATGCGATCGTCTCAGAGAGAGGCTAAGTACCATGAAGCTCCGTAGAATACGTCTGGCGATCGCTAGTCAGGAGTAGTGACACTGAGCGGACGAATCTCCGCTAACTGCGGTGGTAAGTGAGTGGCGGCCACGGGTTGATGTAAGCGAATTAAGCGGGCCAGGGTGGGCTTAAGCTGGGTACGGGGGACGATCGCATCAACAAAGCCGTGTTGCAGCAGATACTCAGCAGTCTGAAAATCCTCCGGCAACTTTTCTCGCAGGGTTTGTTCCACCACTCGTCGTCCGGCAAAGCCGATCGTGGCTTTTGGTTCCGCCAGAATAATATCCCCCAGCATGGCAAAACTGGCTGTGACTCCGCCGGTAGTCGGGTGGGTCAACACCGGAATATAGAGCAACCGGGCATCTCGTAAGCGCTGGAGGGCACCCGAAATTTTGGCCATCTGCATCAGGCTCAGCATGCCCTCCTGCATTCTGGCTCCCCCAGAGGCACAGACAATTACTACAGGCAGTCGTTCGCGGGTTGCGCGTTCAATCAAGCGGGTGAGTTTTTCCCCCACGACCGATCCCATACTGCCGCCCATAAACCGAAAGTCCATCACTCCCAGGGCGATCGGCAACCCATCTAAGCGGCCCACCCCGGTTTGGACGGCATCCGACAAACTGGTTTTTTCTTGCATTTCCCGCAAGCGATCGCTGTAGGGTTTGCGATCGCGGAACTTGAGCGGGTCGGTAGCATATAAGTCGGTATCAATGGCCAGCCAGGTATTGGGGTCAATCAACTGGCGAATTCGTTCATCGCTATGTACCCGTGTGTGATGGTTACACTCCGGGCAAACCATTTGATTGGCCTGTAAATCCTTAGCATAAGTGAGGACTCCGCACGCTTCACACTTGGCCCATAGCCCATCTGCAATTTCCCGTTCCTGATGCTCACGACTAATTGGGCCAGATTTCTGTCGATTTGCAAACCAATCAAATAAAGACATGGACGTGCAGACCCTCACTAACTAACCTGATGGATTGCTTTGAGTTGGCTGTGCAGGATCTCAAAAACGTTGAGCGCCAGCCCAAAACCATCCAAACAAACCATTGCAATGTTTTATCGCGGAATGATTATACCAATTCAGCCTTTCACTCTTGGGGGACTCTGTGATTGTTTTACAAGTCCAGGTAAATTCCTTGGCTGTCTGAAAAAGACTTGGTAAAGTCTCCGGCACTCTAGTCCTGACCTCTATGAGCTGGGAACCCTAGGATTAGCCGAGGTACAGTTAGCATCCATGAAATCGTTTACCAATATTTTCTCTGAACCAATTGAGCCTAATTTTTCACCTGGAAAGTCACTCATTGTAGATCGTTCTAATGCAAAACCGATCGCCGCGCTGGTCGGTTCTTCCTGTTATCGAGCTGTATCAGATGATGCATTGAAAGATGAAGATAATGCAGGGTGGCTACTGGAATTAGATGAGACGACTCGCTGTGAATGGATTGAGCGTATCAGTTGGATCCGCTTGATCGATCGCTTGGCAGAGCAGGAATTGCTTTACTCCGAAGAACCTCGATTTCAGAAGTTTTTGGAGGAATGGAATGATTTACTGAGGACTGGTTCTCTGCCAGCCGAGTGTACTTTTTCAAACATCCTAGCCCAAATAAAAACCGCCTGGTTTGGTGAAACTGCACAACCAGCCTCTATTCAGGCGTGGGATCAATATGTTAGAGCGATCGCTTACTACCATTCTGCCGATTTGGTGATTGCAACCCTGGAAGACTACGAGCAGATGCTAAGTGATTTGGGAGGATCCCTCTTCCAGGTTTTCCCTTATCTATCTGATAAACACTGTCAAGCCGCTCAACATTTTGGTGTGTTGGATCAGTTTTATAACCACCTGCGGGATTTATGGGAAGATGCCGCCCAGGGAATCTGTTATCTACCCACAGAAGTTTTGAATCGGTTTGGAGTTAGTCGAGCAGAAATACTTCAGCAAACAGCCTACCAAAATCCTGGCTACCACAAAATGATGACGTTTTGGTTGGAGGATTACCTGCCTCAGTTGCGTCATAAAGCCTGCCAGTTGCTGAATGCGAACCCGCTGCATCCGTCCTGGCAAATTCTGCGGGATTGGTCGGTTTATCGCTACCGTCGGATTGAACTGACCTTTCGGCACTGTCAGTTTGACTATGTTCAGTTTCCGGAAGTCTACTGGCAGCAGGTACAGGCTGATCTGCCCATGCTTTTGGCTCAGGTGCGATCGCAAAATACAGTGAGTCACCCTCCGGCTGGCTTCTCTTCTAGCATCAGTACTTTGTATAGTCAGTTGCGAGGATGGAATCAACGCCTGAGTTTTCCATCTGTCTCTCCTCAGTTAGCCCTGCTATCTGCGGCTTAGAGCCAGGATCTTCCAGTACATCAGTTCAGCTTTCAAATTAGAGGTGTGATTTTTGCAGCGTCTAACCACTACCATAGCCCTCCCCCTGCGATTTGCTGGATTCACGCTTTGTGGCGCAGGGATGGCTTTTTTAGTGACTCGTCTTGGCTTATGATGAATAGCTTGTGAAAGTTTTTCATCCTTAATCCAATTCCAGTTCCATGACTCAGTACTACCGCATTACCCTGCTTCCTGGCGACGGCATCGGCCCTGAAATTATGGCTGTGGCAGTCAAGGTGATGCAGGTGGTTGGCCAGTGCCTGAATTTAACCTTTGAGTTTCAGGAGGCATTGATCGGAGGTGCTGCGATCGATGCCACTGGAGAACCTCTCCCTGCCAAAACACTCGACCTGTGTAAATCCAGTGATGCGGTGTTGCTGGCCGCGATCGGGGGGTACAAATGGGATACTCTACCGCGCCATCTCCGCCCGGAAACAGGATTATTGGGATTACGGGCAGGACTGGAATTGTTCGCCAACTTGCGACCAGCCAAAATCTTGCCACAACTGATTGATGCCTCCAGCCTGAAACGGGAAGTGGTAGAAGGCGTAGACATTATGGTGGTGCGCGAGTTGACCGGAGGCATTTACTTTGGTCAGCCCAAAGGGGTGTTTGCTACCGAAACCGGGGAAAAGCGGGGAGTCAACACGATGGCCTACACCGAGTCAGAAATTGATCGGATTGGGCGAGTGGCCTTTGAAACCGCACGTAAACGCCGCAAACAACTGTGTTCAGTAGACAAAGCCAACGTGCTGGAAGTCTCTCAACTGTGGCGCGATCGCATCACCGCCTTAGCCAGCGAGTATCCCGATGTGGAACTGTCTCATATGTATGTGGATAACGCTGCCATGCAACTGGTACGCAATCCCCGACAATTCGACACGATCGTTACGGGCAACCTGTTTGGGGATATTTTGTCCGACGAAGCCGCGATGCTGACGGGCAGTATCGGGATGTTGCCCTCAGCCAGTATGGGAGCCTCTGGCCCTGGTTTGTTTGAACCCGTGCATGGTTCTGCCCCTGATATTGCTGGACAGGACAAAGCTAATCCCCTGGCCCAAGTCCTCAGTGCCGCAATGATGCTGCGCTATGGACTGAACCAACCGGAAGCCGCCGATCGCATCGAGCAGGCTGTCATGAAGGTATTGGATGAGGGCAAACGAACGGGCGATATTATGTCCGAAGGCATGACATTACTGGGCTGTCAGACAATGGGAGAAGCTCTCGTACAGGCGCTGGACTAGGGGTAGAGAAGGGCCGCAGTAGGTACCATTTTGCATCCTGGCAGTTAAGTCCTGGAGCCAACCAGGTTGGGGTGAAGGGTTGGCCTGATTTGAGAAAACCAAAGCAGGTGCAGGGTAATTTATGCATTACCACTCCCACCATCGCTCTTCATAGCCAGGGTAAGAAAACAATAGGTTTTATCTTACCGACCCATTCCTAAAAATATTAGTAGGCTAGAGTGGCTTAGAAATAACTTAGCTGGTATATTCTTGAGTCTGGTCTTCCTAAATAGAGGAGCAAGGAATGCTGAAAAACGATAAATGGATACTTGAGCAAGCAAGGAAGGGCATGATAGATCCATTTGAGAGTTCTTTAGTGCGTCAAGTTGAAGACCGCCGAGTTATTAGCTATGGCTTGTCAAGCTATGGCTATGACTTGCGGCTTGCTCCAACAGATTTTCGTGTGTTTAGGCACATTCCTGGTACGGTTGTCAACCCTAAGCGATTCAATCCAGAAAACCTGGAGATTGTTCCACTACAGACTGATGAGGACGGATCGTTTTTTATTATTCCAGCAAATTCATACGCTTTAGGTGTCTCACTAGAACGATTAAGAATTCCTCCAAATATTACAGTCATTTGTATAGGAAAATCTACAATGGCTCGTTGTGGCATTATTGCAAACATTACTCCTGCTGAAGCATCCTGGGAAGGTTATTTAACTCTAGAATTTAGTAATGCCTCTAGCGCAGACTGCCGAATTTATGCCAACGAAGGAGTTCTACAGCTTCTCTTTTTAGAAGGAGAGCCTTGCCAAACTACTTATGCAGATCGTTTTGGAAAATACCAAGATCAGCCTCAAACTGTAACCCTTGCCAAGGTCTAGCAAAATTATGACTGAAAAAGCTAGTTATTATAATTAACCTAAAAATGTCAGCGATTTTTGTTTTGATTTGGCAAAATCAGGGATTGGTTTGAAATAAACTTTATCACTGGAACAACAACATCCTTAACAACTATGATTGCTGTAAAAATAGCAATTATAGCTGTGATGTAAGCTTGCTTTAACTCGATGAAATCTATAATCTTCAACACTAAAGATTTATTAGAATCAGCTTGTGTTCTTTGCTCTCCTCTTTGATAGGGGATTATCTTATCTTTATGGCTTATATCAAGGATGTAAAGAGTACAAAACTTTTGACCCTTTTTCAAAAAAACTTCCCTTTTCCCTAAATTAAAGACTGTAATATTTAGTTTTCCTTCATACCCAGGATCTACTTTTGACGAGGTGTTCGACAAGCCTTCATGCAAAAGACCTACTGGGAGCGTGTCACCTTCTTGAGAGGAAAATGAACTCAGGCGAGAGGCGACCATT
>JBBIQC010000094.1:0-10986 GCA_037442585.1 Oscillatoriales cyanobacterium bin_317 | reverse complement strand
GGAAAACACCCTGGTCAGTACCCCCGTAACCATCGATGCCTTTGCCAGTACGGTGACATTCCTTGCCCTCTGGTTAATTAGCAGCTTTCTGCGCTAAATCAAGCTGGGTCTAAAACTTCACTGTGCTTTACATCTCTTCAACCGATTCCCTATGATACTCACGGCTAACAGGTTTGCTCAGATGACCATTTGTTGGTAGCTTTAGGGTTACTTTCATAACCGTTTGAGAACAGTAGTGGCAGGTCTACAGAATCATGGGAACGTCGATGAAGGGGTTAGATGCAACTCAGGTTGAGCAGTTGAGGCAAATCGTGGAGTATTTGTCTTATCAGCGTGAGCAAAAGAGCATCTCGCTGGAGAAAATAGCCAACCAAACCTATATCCCTTTGAGGCTGTTGCGGGCGCTAGATTCCTTGCAGCTTGAGCAGCTTCCCGAACCTGTCTACATTCGTGGCTTTATCCGCCGTTATGCCGATGCTTTAGGGTTAGATGGCATAGAAATTGCTGATGCTTTTCCTGTTGAACCTGTTGTTCCGCCTCCAACAGAGACTGATGAGCCTGGTGAGCCAGGTCAAGAGGCCCAACCTGCAAGTTACGAGTCTGCTAGATCTACTGCAAGGCCAGAACCGCCCATTTCCTCTTCCCGCCCGTTGCTGCTAGCTGGGGTAGGAGCCGTGGTGCTAATTGGGGCGATCGCGCTGGGTATCTTCAGTGCCTTGAGACGACCTGCTGCTCCTCCCCCTCCAATAGCCGCTTCTCAATCAGAGATCCCTGCAGCAACGGCTAAAAAACCTGCCCACTCTGGCTCCAGTTCCTCCACTAAGGCAGGGACCGGAACAACTGGCTTGGCAAAGGCCGAGGTTAGCCTGACTGATAGCTCCTGGCTACAGGTGATAGCCGATGGTAAAACGGCTTTTGAAGGCACTTTAGATCAGGGGGAACAACGAACCTGGCAGGCTCGGAAAAAACTGGTGATTACAGCAGGAAACGCTGGAGCCGTAGTTCTATCTTGCAATCAAGGGGATGCCAAACCTCTGGGTAAAGTTGGGGAAGTCGTTGATGTAACCTGCCCACCTGCTCAGAAAACTAGCCAGACTGAAACCCAATAAAAACTGGACTTGACGATCGCCGAATCTTTGTCTAACGTGAACCACAACATTTAAGGTGTGGGCCGTGTTTCAGTTTTTGACGAAGACAAATTACCTACTGCGAGAAACCTTGCTGGGACTGCGACGGGGCGGTTGGATGAATTGGGCAGCGGTCAGTACGGTAGCCGTATTACTCTTGTTGTTTGGCATTAGTTTGCAAGCCTCCTGGCAACTGGAGGGGTTGCTGCAACGGTTTGGTAGCCAGTTGGAAGTCTCGGTTTATCTCAGTACCGGGTTTCAGGCGAATGATTTGAAACCGATCGTCGCAGCAATGCCAGAAGTCGAAACCGTACAGGCCATTCCCAAAGAGGAAGCATGGGCTAATTTAGTGCAGGAATTGGGGCTATCTGAAATTAATGGAGCGACCAGGCAGTTAGAGGGCAATCCTCTGGTTGATGAGTTGAAAGTGAAAGCCCGATCTTCGGCAGGCGTTCCCGTTTTAGCAGAAAAACTGTCCCAAATTAAGGGGGTAGAAGATGTTCAGTACGTGGATGAAGCCGTTCAACGAGTCGCTCAACTTAATCGAGGCTTAAGCTGGATCAGTCTGCTGGTGATTGGGCTACTGACCGCTACAGCGATCGCCGTGATTACCACCACCATTCGATTAATTGTCCTGGCCCGTCGCCGAGAAATTGAAGTGATGCAGTTGGTGGGAGCCAAAACAACCTGGATTTACTTACCCTTTATTCTGCAAGGAGTTTTTTTTGGATTGGCTGGGTCTGCGATCGCCTGGGCTTTCCTGCTGAGCTTGCAGCAGTTCCTCAACCATCTCCTGGCCCAGCAGCCAGAATTCTTTCAGTTTCTCACCAATGGGCTGCAACTGAATTCACTGCAGTTGTTTTTGCTGCCCTTCATTCTGCTGACCTTTGGCAGTTCTGTTGGGGTTCTGGGCAGTCTATTCGCTGTTCGGCAGATTGCTCTCCGCTAAAACTGCTCACTGTTGCGGTGGGCAGATGCTGGTTCAAAGTGCCAGTCACTGAGCGGTTTCACCACCCCATAGACCCAGAAGTTATCCCGCTTCCACTCCATCCACTATCCACCACTCACCCTCCACTCCACCTGATGCCCATCAAGCCCTACAAGCTGGTTCCTATCCAGGAATGTGGTGAACCTCTGGTTGCAATTCCCTCTGATCGTTTTACCTTTATCCGTCCCCATCCCTATGGAAAACTGGGGGCACCTTACGACGATAAATCTCCGTTCTACGTTAGACAGGGGGTGCTGGAGCGGTTGTTAAACGCTCAGTCTCAGCTACAGAAATCGCATCCGGGCTGGAAGATTCAAATTTTTGATGCTTACCGTCCGTTGGCTGTGCAGCAATTTATGGTGGATCACACTTTTGCCGGGGTACTGCAACAAAAGGGATTAACAGAATCGGAGCTAACGGAGCCGGAACGAGCCGCAATTCTGGAACTGGTCTATGAGTTTTGGGCATTACCCGATCCGGATCCTGCCAAACCACCCCCTCACAGTACAGGTGGAGCCGTGGATATCACCCTGGTAGACGCAACGGGACAGGTGGTGGATATGGGATCACCGATCGACGAGTTATCACCTCGGTCCTATCCCAATCATTTTGCTACCAGTAAAAATGCGCCAGAGCAGACCTATCATGCTGATCGAGAGTTATTAAATTGGGTAATGACTCAGGCGGGATTTCAACGACATCCAGGAGAGTGGTGGCATTTTTGCTATGGCGATCAGCTGTGGGCCTGGTTGATGAATCAAGCCGATCCGACGTTTGCGGCAATCGCCCGTTACGGTCGCGTTGCCTGATCCATCAACACAGAATCTGGATGAACCTGTCCTTCGTCCTTTGTCCCTGGCAAGTAACTTAATGACTGGTAGCTTCACCAAGGACGAAGGACCAATGGCCAATGACAAAATCTGATCCAGTAATGAATCCCACCTGTCTGCTTATTCTTCGATCTTGACGGACAGAATCCGATCTCCCTGACGAATTGCATTCACGACATTCATGTCAGCGGTTTTGCCAAATACGGTATGCACTCCATCCAGGTGCCGCTGGGGAGAATGGCAGATGAAAAACTGGCTGCCTCCGGTATCTTTACCTGCATGGGCCATCGATAGGCTACCCGTTTCATGTTTGTTGGGATTAATTTCGCACTTAATCCGATAACCAGGGCCACCTGTACCAGGTATTCCAGATGCTCCCTCGCGGGTGTTGGGACATCCCCCTTGAATCATAAAGTTGGGAATCACTCGATGAAAGGCAAGGCCATCATAGAAGCCACTTTTCGCCAGTTCAACAAAATTCTTCACCGTATTGGGGGCATCCTGGTCAAACAGATCCAGATGGATCGTGCCCTTGTCGGTTTCCATAATGGCGCGAGTCATAACTACTCCTTGGAATCTTGAATCGGTTGTGTGCCCCGAAAGACTCCTTGATCCTACCAGGGTTAAATCCGGGTCGAGTCACGATCGTGCTCAAGAGTTCCCTCACGAGTTAATCGATTTTATGTCTATATGGTAATATAAAAGTTAGGAGTAAGTGGCTGGTGATTCCAATGAACCTGTCTTTCCTGATTCCTCTGGCAATCTCCTTGATAGCGGTGTTCGTGCGATTACACACGCAGGAAGAAATGACCGCCATTTTGTCTACGATCGCGGCGATCGGAGGATTGCTCATCAGCTTTGTTTTAGCTCCCTGGATGGTACAAATCCTCATCTTGCTGGGTAGCCTGGGAGCCATGCGTTACTACTGCTATCGGCATTCCTGTCAGAACCGTCCCCGAACTCAGTAAGTCGCCACTCTACCGGGCTACCTGCGAAGACGGCTATTGCTGAGTTTCAGGGATTGCAGTCCTGATTCCGTAACTTGAATGGGTTGGAAAGATTGAGCCACTTGTAAACCAGCCGATTTAATTGCAGTTTTGGGCTGTTGAGGGCTGAGTCGCCGTAAGCTGGCTACATTCACAACCCCTGGCATCGATTCTGCGATCGTTAGATGAGCCAGAGGTTTGCTAGTCGCTACCCGGAGTTGGGGAGGTTTAGCGGGTGCGGCCATCCAGGAATTAGCCGCCACCGATTCAACTGGTTTTTCAGTCAGGGAGGGTACGGGCTGGAAGGAAATAGCTTGTGGGGCTTCTGGTAGGCCGGGCAGGGAAAGGAAGGCCGTCTGACCTGCCAATAAATTATCTACAAAGGGTGAAATCAGCCAACCAAACTCAGGAATGGCCGGAGGGAGGAGCGTAAAGGGGACTCGCACAGGGGCATGTTCATCCGCGAAAGAAGACAGCAGAGTGGAAGGAGACAACAGGCTAGAGAGAAGCGCACTACCCCCACTAAAATCCTCAAAATCAACACTGGGAGCATTCAAATCCAGTAGCCCTGATGCTGACAGATTAACCAGTTGCCCATTGAAGGCGAAGGGTTTAGAGGGAAGATTCTGGGCCAGCGCGATCGCCTGATTCAAGGCCGCCGCAGGATCCAGCGCGACCCATCCCTGATCTGTAAGCTGATGTACCTCAAAATGGAGATGCGGCCCAGTCGAATTTCCGGTGCTGCCCACCTGACCCAGCAGTTGTCCTTGCTTCAGCGTATCGCCAGCCTTCACAAACACCTGAGACATGTGAGCATAGAGCGTTTGCTGGTTGTTATGCCGCAAAATCACCGTCAGGCCGTAACCATCCATATAGCCTGCAGCCTCTACCACACCAGCCATAGCGGCAACAACCGGACTACCATAAGGCGCTCCAAAATCAGTACCCCGATGGAAACGAGGAGAGCCATCAATGGGATGAATCCGCCAACCAAAGACCGAGGTAATGGGAGCGATAACTCCTAAAGGAAAGACCAACTTAAAGTTTCCTTTGCCCATTAATTTGCTGAACGGGAAGGAAACCCCGATCGGCATAGAGGGTAAAATTGCCTGAGTTGAGTATCCTCCGGCAGGGGCAGCATAACCAGCAGCAACCCCTGACCTATCTAATCCAACACCAGCTTGCAGACGAGAAGGCGCTCCCTGAGCCACCGTAGTTTTTCCTTTCTTGGCCTGAGCTTCAGCCATTCTTTTCAACAGCTTGGCCCGGACATCGGCAGGTAAGGTAATAAACTTTGTTGCCAGTTGTGCCTGCTCGATATCGCCCGCCTCTAAATATTTCGCAGCTTCTGTAGCGGCCTGTTGCTGCTGTTGTTCTTTTTGTTTGGCTCGAGCTTGATTCGTCAGTTTAATCAACGCTTGCTCAATCTCCTGCCGTCGTTGAGTTTTAGCTGCTTCGGGTGAGGAGCTAGATCCGGCTTCCGAAGTGGCGGGTTGACTGGGAGGAGTTGGCTCAGGCGCTGGACTGGATGTAGGGCTAGATGCGGGAGTTGTGCTGGGAGCTTCTACGGGGGCTGCATTGGAGAGAGGTTTCACAGGAATAGATTCGGGGGCAGCAACTCCACGCTCAATCGGGGCGGGTGAAGGAGCCGCTTGAGGAGCCGCGATCGCTGCAGGCTGCACCTGAACATGGGCGGCGGGTTGGGGAGGAGCGGGCTGCTCAGTAAACAACGGAGGAACCTCCTAAGGACAACACAGTGATCTAGCGTTAGGGGGACGCAATCAGGATTGAAATTGAACGGCAAACGTTTACAGAATACCCCGTTACGTCCCACCAATCCGCTCAGTTTTTGGCAAGAAATTGCAAAAGCACGGAAAAGTGTATGAGGAATAGGTGAAGTTCGGGCCAATTCCAGGGGAAGTATCTAACGGGTCTCAAGCCAATGCCCCAACAGATACCGCAAATATACGGTTGTTTACCCCTTCTATAAAACTTGTGATTCAGTCATCAGTACCTGTGCGCTCGCCACCGTTTCCACTACCATTAATGGTAAAATTTACTATAATTAAGATGGCGCATTTTCCTCTAATTCGCTATGACAACCCAAACGCTACTGCCAATTCCCCAGCATTTCGATCCGCAGCGGGTGGGAGAAGTGTGGCGAGTTCCCTATCAGGAGAGAGCCGCAGAAGCTGCTGCCTGGGCTAAACGATATGGCATACAACCGGCTGCGGGCGATCGCAGACGAATTTGTTTGTTAGCCGTAGATGTGCAAAATACCTTTTGTATTCCAGGCTTTGAACTGTTCGTGGGTGGCCAGTCGGGAATGGGAGCGGTGGAAGATAACATTCGCCTGTGCCAGTTCATCTACCGCAATTTAGGCTCAATTACCGAAATTGTGCCGACCCTGGATACTCACACAGCGATGCAGATTTTTCATCCCATCTTTTGGGTGAATCAAAACGGTGAGCATCCTGTTCCCGCCGCCACCATGATTCATCTGGAAGATGTTGAACAGGATCGTTGGCAAGTCAATCCAGCGATCGCGGCCAGTCTTATGCAGGGCGATTATCCAGCTTTACAGCGCTATGCCTTGCACTACACACGCAAACTGACTGAGGCAGGCAAGTATCCACTGACCATCTGGCCCTACCATTCGATGTTAGGCGGCATTGGGCATGCACTGGTGTCGGCAGTAGAGGAAGCCATCTTTTTTCACTGCATCGCTCGCAGTAGCCAGCCCCGCTTTGAACTGAAAGGGAATAATCCCCTGACTGAAAACTATTCCGTGTTACGGCCTGAAGTCCTGGAAGACAGTCAGGGACAGGCGATCGCTCAGAAAAATTCAGCCTTAATTGATCGATTACTGGCCTTTGATGCCGTAATTGTGGCAGGTCAGGCCAAGAGTCATTGTGTGGCGTGGACGATCGCTGATCTGCTCACCGAAATTCAAGCAGTGGATCCCTCCCTGGCTGAAAAAGTGTACTTACTAGAAGATTGCACCTCTCCCGTCGTGGTTCCTGGTGTCGTGGACTTTACCAGTCAGGCGGATGCAGCTTTCCAGCGGTTTGCCGATGCCGGGATGCATCGTGTTCAATCTACCGAGGCGATCGCCGACTGGCAGAGTCTTAGCTAGAGCGTAACTAAGGACGAATAACCAATGACAAAGGGCATCGCTCAGTCCTGCTCAAACACCTTTCCTAGAGCCAGGGGTGGCGTACTGTGAATCGCCTGGGACATAAACCGACTGAGTGCTGGAGGAAGCAGCTTAAAGAGTCGCTCCAACCATTCACTGGAAGTGAGCACCAGAAATAGAATCATTAATACAAAAGGTGCGACTGTAAAGACCTGGGTAGGAACATCAGGAATAGAACTTTGAGCAACACTGGCTAGCGACTGCAAAATTCCAAATAAATAGCAACTTAAAGCCACTCGCAAGGGATTCCAGCCCCCAAAAATGACGATCGCCAGGGCAATCCAGCCATATCCTGCAGTATGACGATAACTCCACCCTGCCTTAAAATCCAACGAAAAAGCAGCTCCCCCGATTCCCATCAATGCTCCTCCCAGCAGGGTATACCAGTAGCGCCAGAGAATCACATTGGTTCCTCGCGCAAAGGCTGCAGCAGGTTGCTCTCCCAATGTTCTTAGAGTCAGACCGGGACGAGTGCGGTAGAAGTAAACGACGCTAAAGATAATCAGCAGGTAACTGGCGTACACCAGGGAATCACTCTGAAAAAACAGTTGTCCAATGACGGGAATATCCTGGAGCAGTGGAATTTTGAAATTGGGAACGGTAGGGCCAGGAACCCGCACAAAGGGGTTGCCCAGAAAGGAGGACAGATCCGCACACAACAGCGCCAGGACAAACCCGATCGCCACCTGAGATTGCTTTAAGGTGAGAGCACCAAAGGCCACAATTAAGGCGATCGCGGCTCCCATCAAAGCTGCACCACCAAATCCCAGCAGCAGACTGGGAACTGTTCCCAACCCTTCGGTTGTCTTGGCGATCGCAAAGCCAGCCATCGCCGCCAGCATCACCGTTCCTTCGGCTGAAAGATTAATCACTCCCCCGCGTTCCGTGATCGTTTCACCAATGCTGGCAAACACAAGCGGCGTAGAAGTTGCGATCGCGACGGAAAGAATGGCAATCAGAGCAGAAGCATCCATAGGGGAGGGAAAAGTTAAGAGTTAAGAGTTGAGAGTTAAGAGTTGGGTGATTTTGGATTTTGGATTTGCGATTTTGCAGTAAGTAGGATGGGCAAAGCCTAGCGTGCCCATTCGGATCAGCCAGAATTACGGGATGGGTACGGTGCTTCCCTTTGCCCATCCTACGTTTTTTCTATTCACCATCTACCATTCACTCTCTCCTTCTACCCAATCCAAAATCCAAAATCCAAAATTCTTCTTATTTGGACAAAAACTCTACTTTGGGCAACAGGGGATCTTGAACAATGCCAACACCATCGAAGTTCCAGCGTTTCAGTAGGGTTTCAAGTTGGTTTCCCGAAATGGAGTCGATGGCAAAGCGATCGGCCACTTCCCTGGCATGAGTATTCAAGTAGCTGAGGGCATCATAATGTTCCCGAAACATCAAGAGATAACTCTGCTTTGGAGTTGGGTCTTCGTTCCCCTTGGCACGCGGATGAGCCACCAGATAGGTACTTGTCCCAAGCGGCCCATCCGCTTTAGAACGCACCAGATAGTAAATTTGCGAATACATTCATCGTTCCTACCCATCACTTCCCAGCTTAATCCGGGGATCAACCACCTTTAGTAACAGGTCGGCTAATAAGTTGCCGACAATCAGCATCGTGGCTCCCATCATCAGACTGGCCATCACCAGGTATATATCCTGGGCCAACAGCGCCTGGTAGATCAGTCGTCCCAGACCGGGCCAGTTAAAGAAATACTCTGTGATAAAGGCACCACTGAGCAGAGCGGCAAACTCAAATCCCAGCAGGGTAATCAAGGGGTTGACGGCATTTCGCAGAGCGTGAACGTAAATCACCCGGTTTTCCGGCAAACCTTTAGCACGGGCGGTTTGAATGTAATCCTGTCGTAGCACGTCAAGCAACTGACCGCGAGTGATCCGTTGCAGTCCCGCAAAGCTGGTAATACTGAGGGCGATCGTCGGCAGGATCATGTGCCAGCCAATATTGAGAATTTTGCCCAGCGGTGTGAGGTCATTGAAATCAATGCTGGTCATGTCCCCCACCGGAAATAGAGGAGCCGTATTCTGAGCAAAGATCAGCAGCAGCAAGGCGGCGATGAAACTGGGAAAGCCCTGTCCGATGTAGCTGATTACCCGCAAGATGCGATCGCTCCAGCGGTTCTGATTCACGGCTCCAATAATGCCCATTGGCACGGCAACTGCCCAGGTAACAATCAACGAAGAAAGCGCCAGCAATAGCGTGGCAGGAACACGCTCCCAGAGTAAGGAAGCGACCGATCGGCTATAGACAAAGCTGGTGCCAAAATTGCCATACCTCACCACCTGCCACAGCCACTGGAAATACTGCACATACCAGGGCTTATCCAGGCCAAACTGCTGCTTCAACTGTTCAATGCGTTCGGGGGAAATTTTAGGATTTTCTTTGAGCGTACTCAAATAATTCCCTGGAGCCAGTTGAATCAGCAGGAAGCAAAGAATCGAGGCCAGCAACAGGGTAATCAGTCCCTGTAAAACCCGCTTCACGATGTAAGCAAATGTATCGCTACCCAGAAAGGCAACGAAGCGATCCCAACTGGAGACAAACCAACTCTGACCGGAGGTACTCATCTCTTTGCCATTAGTAATTGGTTTCCAGTGTAATCCCTAATCTCCCGTATATTGCACCAGGGAAACGATCGGTACAGCAGGTAATAAATCTCGTCCTTTCAGATCTACCAGTTCAATCACAAAAGCACAGCCGACTAACGTTCCCCCAGCCTGCTGAATCAACTGAGCCGTAGCCGCTGCCGTTCCCCCAGTGGCAATCAAATCGTCCACCATCAGTACTTTGGAACCGGGTGGGTAGAGAGCATCCTGGTGTACCTCTAACTTATCGGTGCCGTATTCCAATTCATACTCAATGGAATGAACCGCAGCAGGCAGCTTGCCCGGTTTGCGGACGGGAATAAAACCCGCACCCAGCTTACAGGCAATGGCCGTGCCAAAAATGAATCCCCGTGACTCCATACCAGCGATGAAATCCGGTTCCAAATCTTCACATTTCTCTGCCAGTAGATCAACGGAGTAGCACAGCCCCCTGGCATCCCGGAGCAAAGTTGTAATGTCTTTAAAGGAAATGCCGGGTTTAGGGAAGTCGGGAATTTCGCGAATCAGAGACTTGATATCCATATAGTTAGGTGTCCAGGAATAGGGTTACATAGCACCAGTCGGTTTATACCAGATCTTGTACCCTATTGCGGTATGTCAGGAGCGACCACTCAAATGTTGATGCTGTTGGGAATGCGGGAGGGCAGCAGGTAGGGATAGGCGACTCCACTTTTAGCGACACGATGCTGGTTGCGGGTGTTGATTTCTTGCTCGATCGCTGCTAAATCCGTCTGAAATTGAGATAGAACAGCACGATCGCCCACATCATGAAACTGGATCAGATCAGGACTACCCAATTTCCCCCAACGAATGCCACTTAAGGCAAAGGTAAGTTCCATTTGTCCCAGGTCTTGCTCTTTGGGAGGCAGTAGCTGTTTTAAGGAGGTGCAATTTCCCGGTTGGCAGTAGGCAGCAAAGGGAGCATTTGGGGTATATCCCATGTAATCGAACTGGCTGAAGTTAACGGCTGCGTGTTGAGGGCCGCAGGTGAAGATGATTTGGGTGGCAATCTCAATCAGTTGTTGCAGGCTGGATAATTGTGCTGGAAATCCGGGGACACGGGGAACGTTGGGAAGCTGGGTCGGTTGGAGTCCCATTTCTGCCAACACAGATTCCGGGAGCCAGGATGGAGCCTGGGGAAACTCGGAGCGAGGACGGGAAGCCAGGGGTTCACCCAGTTCAGCAGCCCAGGCTTGCAGGTAAGGATCCTGCTGAACGGCCACATCCTCCGCAT
>JBBIQC010000093.1:0-11009 GCA_037442585.1 Oscillatoriales cyanobacterium bin_317 | reverse complement strand
GTTGCGAAAATCCAGGTCAATGTTGAAGCGAGTGGGATCCGGTGCATAGGTATTGGCGATCGTCTCCAGGTCATACATACCGTTGAACGTAAGTCCGCCGCTGAGGGAATAACAAATCGTATTGCCAGAGGTGCGATCGGTGCTTGCGGAATCAGCTTCTGCAATAAACCAGACAGTGCGGGCCTGTTGCCAGGTTTCTGGGGTGATCGTGAGACTGATTTGAGTGCCGTTGCGCAGATCTCCATCCGCATCCACCACTAAAAAATCTCCGCCTGTGAAAGTGAGGGTAACGTTGGAAGTCGGAGCCTGATTCAGTTGAATTTGGAAGGTTCCACTCGCCCCCTCCCGAAAACTAAAGGATAACTGGCTAATGGTGATTGGGTCAGAAGTATAAGAAGCGCTGGCAGAAAACTCAACCCCAGGAGTAGAGAGGCGATCGGTTTCAGATTTGCTACTTCCAGAACTGTTGGGATCACTGACAAGAGTAGAATCTGTTGCCGGAATCACAAGATTAGCTACAGGTGGTTCCGGTCGGGCATATTGAGCAGTTGGTGGCGCTGTATGCAAACGGGCAGCAGCCGAACAGGAGCACCAGGAAAAGCCAGAAGCCCCAAACTGAAGTGACTGGTTGATAGAGATTGAATGAGCGCGATCAAAACCTGGATTAGAGAAGTATTCGGATGACGGAAGTGGGCGCTCTAAAGCGCTGCCCTCCAAAATCGGGGGCGCTGTATCGAAAAGAGAATGTACTGACATTGCAATCGAGCCGGAGCCAAAAATTTTACTTACAGAGTAGAAGCAACTGTAAACTACCCCCTAAGTCAGTCTTTTGTGTGGATAGAAAAGCTTAAGACTGTCATCATTCTTAGGGCGGATAGAGTCCTGATAAAATTTGATACTACCTATCGTCTAAGTAAAAAATATTACCTTTATGAATTCTTGACAAAAAGTCGATAACTTAAAGGTATAAATACTTGCCAATGAATAGAGCTGGTTAAACTACCGCGATCCTGACCGTCTCCCTATCTCGACCCTGGCTGTTTTAGAACCTGATTCTCGCTTGGGATAAAACCGTGTAAGCGCTGAGCACTGAGTACGAATTTTTCTCAGCACTCCCTTCTCAGCAGTTTTAAAGCACACCCTGTTTTTCCCGAACCACCTTCTCCTACAGGAGCTACCTTGTACACACAAGAGCAGGAGCCAAGCCGGATTGGCTTTCCCTTCTTCTACAGGGAGAAGGGTTGGGGATGAGGGCGCGTGAGTTTTGTCAGTTAACCAGGAGTTCTACGGTCTAATTCAGAAAGAGAACTGCTCATCGTCATCAATCTGAACATCCCAATTGGCGGATAAAACTTCTGCAACAACCGCTTCAAGTGCAGCGACATTGAGTTCTCGCTGATGTTGATCCAATAAGGGATTGGATAGGGGGATGAGACGGAGCGTGCGACTATCCTGAATCAAATCAAAATAGGGTTGATGATCAGCAGATTGTCCTAGTTCTAAACAGTCAAAACTATGAACATTCAAGTAGAGGGCATGATTGGCTACCAGAGTAGAACGCTGGGGATCTGCAAACACTTCAAGAATATAACCCTCTCCCTGACTGGTCAGGATTCCATCCTGGGTATGTACGTAGCGCACTCGCCCTAAGTCAGTAAGAAGTCTATGCATATCCTGCTTGTTGACAATTGTGCCAGCATCAATAATGCAGGGAGCGATCGATCGCTTACTGCCAGGAAGGTGTTCATAACTCATGGAGAGATAGCCTCTGAACTAAAACGAGCCTGAAACTTAAAGGTTAAACCCAGCCAAGTTCATTAAAAAACTGGCCGTTGACGTAGAAATAAGGATGTAGTAAGGAGCAATAGTGTGAGGGGCAGGGGTTGATTGCACATGAACCAATTTTACTCCAAGATTTTTGGCTGGCCGCAGCGAGATCAATTGAAATTAGTCGGTCAAATGCTGGATTTTAAACTTCCTCTACATCTGGATATATCTTTGAATTCTTTCCACTAGATATAGCCTGCCAACTTTCAAGGAATTCAGAGAAATTAAATTTTCATAACGAAAATGTTGCGATCGCTCGTCTTTACAGGTTTAGGTGCCCTGGCCTTCTATACATGCGTACCTGTTCCGCAACGGCTGCCTCTCAATTTTCACGGAATTGCTCGTTGGGCACCTGGGATTGGCCTGGGAATCGGTGGTGCGCTGGGGGCGATCGATCAAACCTTACAGGTGGCAGGAATGCCAATCCTGGTACGAAGTGCCATCCTGGTTCTGCTCTGGCTGACAATTACAGGTGGCCTGCATCTGGATGGCGCAATGGATACCGCAGATGGACTGGCCGTGCTGGATCCCCAACGCCGGTTGGAGGTGATGGCCGATAGCCGAACGGGAGCCTTTGGGGTAATGGCCGCGATCGCCATTCTGCTTCTCAAAACCACCGCCCTGGTCAGTCTGGACTCTGACCGCTGGTTTGCTCTGGTGGGAGCCGCAGGCTGGGGCCGCTGGGGACAACTGGTGGCGATCGCTCGTGATCCCTACCTCAAACCAGAAGGTAAAGGAGCCTTCCACAAAGCTGCCATTCATTCCCTGTGGGCAGCGGTTCCCTCATTGTTTCTGCTTCTGGGGTGGAGTGGTTTACTGGTAGGGTTCCATGTCATCAGTTGGCAATCGGCAGTCGCAATGGCCCTGAGCGGCAGTACGATCGCCCTGCTGACAGGAGCCTGGTTCAATTACAAGCTGGGTGGTCAAACAGGGGATACCTACGGGGCGATCGTTGAATGGACAGAAGCCCTGGTATTGGTTTTGGCAACCGTGCTACTGAGGTGAGGGGATTTGGGGCTGTTCTGTTGTCCTTGGTCATCTGTCCTTTGTCCTCTGTGATTTCCCGATCCGCTTGACATACACTCGATCGCACCGGGCCGTCTCCACTCCCGTTGCTGGTTCGTAGCCACTGGTTTCATAGAGAACTACGGCTTCCTTCAGGGCACTGGCCGTTTCAACCCAAATTTCAGCAAAGCCGTGGGCCGCGATCGCCGTTTCCAACTGGCGCAGCAGAAATCGTCCTAATCCCTGCCCCCGAACTTCTGGCCGTAGATACATCTTGCGAATTTCGACCGCTTTATATCCCCGGTGAATCGGATAATAGGCTCCTGTGCCTACCAGATTTCCCTGCTGCTCAATTACCCAGAACTCTCCATGCCGTTTCAGGTAGCAGGCTTCCACGTTCAACACATCCTGGTCGGCTCCCTCTGGTTCCCAGGCCAGCCCGTACTCTGTCAGGACAGAATGAATGACTGCTGCCGGTTCACGATCGTCCGGTTGCCAGTCCCGAATCAAAAACGTTTGATAGTAGTGCTGCATATCCCTAGCTGTGGATTCTGGGTTCTGGATGTAGGGTGGCTAATAACTCACTTTCCACGGTGGCCAGTTCTTGCAACCGTTGATTGACCACATCCCGGTCGTAATAGGTCGTTGCCAGCAGCCAGTAGATGCCATAATGGCGGGCTTCCGAAGCCATTAAGCCACGATAGAAGCGGGCCAACTCCTGATCGGGACAATGGCTGGCTAACAGTCCCAATCGCTCATGGCTGCGGGCCTCAATCAGACCGGAAATCAAGAGAGAATCCAGCAGACGATCGGGTTCCTGGGGCCGAATTTGTTTATTTAAACCGGCTCCATAGGGAGGTGCAGCCAGTGGCCCAAGAGGAATGCCCCGCTGTTCCAGGATCTGGTTTACCTGATCAAAGTGTTCCAGTTCTTCCTGCGCGATCGCCGTCAACGATCGCACCAGTTTGGTATTCGAGGGATAGCGAAACATCAGATTGATGGCAACTCCAGCCGCCTTGCGCTCACAGTGGGAGTGATCCAGCAAAATCGTATTCAGATTTGCCAATGCCTGCTCAATCCAGGCTTCTGAGGTTGGTTGCTTGAGAAACTTAATCGGAGTACCAGCCGTCATTCTTTCCTTCCCCGCTGCCTAATCCCCATTCCCTAGTTCAAAGATTCTAACTTGATCGCAGGAACAGAGAGGGAGCCCCCTGCCAGAGTTGCTCTAACCGATTTGCGGTAATCGTCATGTAGACGATATCGCCTGCACTCAAACAGACATCCAACAAATTCCAGCCGTGAATGGTTTGGGACTGAGTTTCCAGGTAGAGGGGGACAAAGTCAAAGGCGATCGCGGTATCCCTGACTCGCTGTCCACAGAAGGGGTGAGAGGGAGTAATCATGGTTGCCAGGGCAATCCAGAGAGTGTCGGCTGTCATGCCACTCCCCAGGACTCGCCCTCCCAGGGCTGCTGCGGCAAAAGCGGGAGCTGCCAGTTCTGCCGGACTCAAAACGGCATCAAACTCAAAGACCAGTTGAGTCATCCAGGCAAACTCCGGATCTCGATAACGGACAATTACCGGCACTTTCGGATTCAGTCCCCGACCATTCAAAGCGGTTTCCAGATTCACTGAATCATTACTGGTTACGGCTAACAAGGCCTGGGCCTGTTCAAATTTGGCGGCTCTCAGGGTGGCCGGAATGGTGGCATCTCCCTGGATCACAGGAATTTTTTGGGCACGGACGGTCGCTAAAAACCGACAGTTGGGATCTTTTTCAATGACAACCACATCATGGCCACATGCACGAAGGTGGGTAACAATTTGTACGCCGATCCCGCCTAATCCACAGACGATGAAGTGATGACGTTGAGGTAGACGAGCCGCTTCCCAAAAGCGATCGAACCGGGTCCCCAGAACAAAATCGTTGAGTAGAGCGTAGGACAACCCAATAATCGCCGCGCCAATCAGCATGGCCAAGACTGTGAATAATTTAAGACTGTCGGGAGCATGATCCAGGCCGATGTCATTGCCTCCGGCTCCCGTAATGATACCGACCGAAAAATACAAGGCATCAACAAGAGACACCTGCAAGACTGAGGAGGCATACAATAAGGTGCAGAATGCAATGACCAGCAACAGGAGCAGAGTGCCACTCAGCAATGCCTGACTGTGTTGCCGGAGATATTTCAAACCCAGCAGGAATTTAGTCAATTGATACTTCAAGGACTGCCGTTGTACGACACGAACTGTGGGTTTCGTGCCGATGATCAAGCAGTCTCCCACCTGCAACGATAATCCCTGAATGACTCCACTCACCAAATCCAGGTGTCCATTGGCGGGCAGGTAATAAATCAACATGCGATCGCGGTCTTCCCACAACTCGCTCAATGGTCGGCCTCGCCAGGGGTGGGATTCGTCTATCTGCACCTGATGAATCGGCCAGGTTTGGTTAAACAGTTTCAGTTGGCCGATTGCTACATTCCCCAATGCCGAAAAGGCAAAGATGGGAGCCGACAAAGCGGCTACACTCATGGTGATATGGTCGGGCAGGGTGGCATCCAACCGCTCTCCCAGGCTGGTATTAAACAGGCGATTGATAATCCGAATGCGAGGATTCAGCACTCTGGCCTGCATTAACACACTCAAATTCACCCCATCTTCACTGGTGGCCAGAACCAGCGTTTGGGCTTCCCGGATCCCCGCCTCCAGTAATGTCTCAGCCGCCTGTAAATCGCCAATAATCACATCGTCTCCTTCTCCCGCAAGGGGACGGTTGTGGATACCAACGACATACGCACCATGTTGTTTTAACAACCGAAAAACCTTGTGTCCTGTAGAATCCAGGCCACAAACAATAATTTTAGATTTCATGTCTAGAGACATCTGAATCAGCCACAAACAGTCCCGTCAGGCTCCCCGATCGCCCACTCTTTGCTTAAACCGCTATTCTGGTAAACCACTATTCTCGATCAGTCATCGCCAACGAACTGTAGCCGCAAACACGAGTAGCCTGTTTACCATAGAAGAGAGTTCCTGGCTTAAACGCTGTTTATTATGAGTTATTACGTTATCTACGATGGCAACTGCAATCTCTGCGTCACGCTGGTGCAATGGCTGGAAACCTTCGATCGGGGACAGCGATTTCTCTACATTCCGATGCAAGATGAAAAGGCTTTAGGCCAGTTCCAAATTACGGCTCAGGATTGTGAACGCGGCATGATTTTATTAGATGCCGATCGTCCAGAACGGCGCTGGCAGGGAAGTGCGGCGGCTGAGGAAATTGGCAACTTGTTACCCGCCGGAAATCTATTTGTTGCCGCTTACCGGGCCTTACCGGGTCTGAAGTGGAGTGGCAATCGCATTTATGAACAGGTGCGTGACAATCGCTATACCCTGTTTGGCAAACGCGATCATACGTATCGTTCTCAATATCCTGTTTGTGACTCTGGAAATTGCCGTATGGGATCAAGGGTCTCCTAGCCCCCCACTCTCTGATAGGATGCTTTCTATCTCCTAGTTTCCCTTCGACCTGTGGTACAAAGCGCATCAACGTCTGAGATCGTTCTTGACCCCTCCTCGCTGGAGGATCCAACAATTTGGTCTGAATTACTCAAGCAACTGCTGGATCGTCACTCTCTTGCCCCCGATCAGGCTGCGAAATTGATGCAGGGGTGGCTGACCGAGAAAGTACCGCCAGTTCTATCCGGAGCAATCCTGGCAGCGATTCAGGCCAAAGGGGTATCGGCAGAAGAATTAGCGGGGATGGCAAGAGTACTGCAGCAGCAAGCCTCCTGTCTTCCCACTCCCCACTCCCCACTCCCCACCCCCCTGATTGATACCTGTGGTACGGGAGGAGATGGGGCCGGAACGTTCAATATTTCCACCGCAGTTGCCTTTATCGCAGCGGCAGCGGGAATTCCTGTTGCCAAACATGGGAATCGATCGGCCTCCAGTCGGGTCGGCTCCGCAGATGTGCTGGAAGCCTTGGGAGTGCATCTGACGGCTCCAGCAGAAAAGATTCAGGCGGCGGTGGAGGCCATTGGCATTACATTTTTGTTTGCACCGGGTTGGCATCCTGCCTTGAAGGTGGTGGCTCCTATGCGGCGAACGTTGGGAGTCCGTACTGTGTTTAACCTCCTGGGGCCGTTGGTAAATCCGATGCGTCCGACTGGCCAGGTGATTGGGGTCTTTGATTCCGCCTTGCTGGCAACGATCGCTCAGGCTTTGAACCAACTCGGCACTCAACGGGCGATCGTGCTGCATGGTCGGGAACGGTTGGATGAAGCGGGTCTTGGCGATGCCACTGATATGGCCGTCTTAGCCGCAGGTCAGGTACACACGGCCACCCTCTATCCTACGGAACTGGGACTGGAGCCTGCCCCACTAAGTGCGATCGCTGGTGGGGATGTGCAGCACAATGCAGATATTTTGAAAGCGGTTCTGCAAGGAAAAGGAACCCGTGCCCAGCAGGATGTTGTTGCCCTCAATGCCGCCCTGGCCCTTCAGGTTGGTGAAGCACTCCCCGATCTGCCCAATCCCTATCCGAAAGGGATTTCTTTAGCTAAAGAAATTCTTAATAGCGGTGCCGCCTGGGAAAAATTGGAACAACTGGTGACCTTCCTGAAATAGGCCGTCCCCGAGCTAGCTTCCCTGCTTGGGCAAGCAGCAATGAATCTCATTATGAATCTGGGCTAATAACTCGCTCATGGCGATCGGTGGGGTGAGAATTTGGGTCGCAAGTTCCTCAATCACCGACGGTAGAGCAGGTAGGGGGGTATCCTGGCATTCCCGATGATCCAACACCAGGATCGGTGGTCTGGGATCCTGGGTTTTGAGCGTAGATAGCCGCTCCAAGACTAGGGGTTGCAGTGCCGCATCTGTCCAGCAAACTAGGAGTAAATCTACACTTTGAGCTTGCACCTGTTGCAGAACGTCCTGCCAGGATTGACCCAGCAACCCTCTAAAACCAGCCGTTTGCAAATATTGGATGAGTGCCTGCAACCATTCTGATTCCTGGGGAAACTCTTGCAGCGTTTGAGCAGGCAGATGGGCAGGATTCTTTGCTTCTGACTGAACAGACAGGGCCGCCGGATCGATCGCCAGAATCCGGGACTGCCGCACACATCCCCCTGCAATCTGGAGCACTTGCAACAAGGTTGAGTAATCCAGGGATTCGCCTGCCGTTAATGCAGGACTGGACACATCAGGGGCTAAACAGGGAAAGACCTGTAAGCCAGGAATCTGGTTGGCTAATCGCGTGGTTTCTGCATCCAGAGTCACGAGAGGTAGGGCGGTTAAGCCGGGATAGTCCTTGAATTGCTGCAGAAAAAGTGGAGGATCAGGGAGGGAGCGATCCAGCAGAATCATTTTGGGTTGCCAAACCCGGGCCAGTAGGTCAGCCTGCCTCACATCATCAGATTGCAGGATACGGAAGTGGTGCTGCTGCAAAAACTGGGTTAACTGGGCTGCAGGAGACAACTCCGTTTCACCGATCGAGTCAAAGTGAAAGTAGAGAATGGTGGAATAGGAGGAAGCACGAGGAGTAACCGGAAGACTGACCGTTGTGGCGAGAACCTGCTGGAGGGTTTGTTGGAGAGTTGCGGTAGAGACAGGCAGACTCAAAAACCCATCTGCCTGATTCCGATCGCCCTGTTGGTCATCCCGTCCCATCGCGGTGAGGATGACTGGAATCTGCTGAGTATCAGACTTGGACTTAAGCAGGGTCAGTACGTCCCATCCGGAGAGCAGGGGCAGGATTGGATTCAGCAAAATCACACAGGGTTGAAGACGGCGAACTTTCTCGATCGCCTCGGTTCCAGAGCGGGCCACAACGACCTGATAACCTAATCCCGTTAGTTGATCCGTCAGCAATTCGATACAGGGGGGAGCCGTTTCTACCAGTAACACTAAGCGGTTGGGGGAGGCCGTTCTGAGGGGGGCGATCGGCTCTCCAGAGAGATTTTCGCAAAGACCTGTTTGGGTGTGCAGAGGTACCCATCCACCGGGGTAGCGGGCCGTCCAGTCAGCCACTTCGGCTCCATCCTGATCTTCTCTAGCGCGAGATAGAGGCGTTTTCTCCGGGGGAACCGGGGGGAGCAGAATCGTGAACTGGCTGCCCTGGCCTTCCTGGGAAAGGAAGGTGACATCGCCTCCATGCAGTCTGGCCAATCGGCGAGTCAACACCAACCCCAATCCGGCTCCTTCAAACTGGCGAGTCAGAGGATTTTCCAGTTGTTGAAACTTTTGGAAGACCAGATGTTGTTTTTCAGCCGCGATCCCAATCCCCGTATCCCAGACGGTAAAGGCAATCCATCCCCCCCAGTGATTCACCTTCAAGCCGATCGGATGGCCAATTTCCGTAAATTTGAGGGCGTTGGATAACAAATTCAGCAGCATTTGTCGCAACCGGATTTCATCTGCCACGAGGATGTCCAAGCCCGGTTCAATCTCTAGCGTGAACTGAGCATTTAACACGTCTTCCGTCAGCGGTTCACTCGTCTTGTGCTCAATCATCCTGGCCTGCTTGGCCTGCTCAAACGCTCGCTGGCAGACTGTTTGAATATTGACTGGCTCAAACAACAGTTCTAACTGGCCAGTTTCAATCCGGGTGAGATCCAGAATGTCATTCACAACGGCCATCAAGTGACGGCTGCTCTGGTAAATCAATTGGGCATAGCGAACTTGACGGTTATTCAGTTCTCCCAGGGTCTGGTCTTTGAGCAGTGTAGATAGCCCTAAAACAGCCGTCAGAGGGGTCTTCAGTTCATGGCTGATACAGGCCAGAAACTCATCCTTGAGGCGATTGAGTTGAACCAGATCAGCATTTTTAGCCGTGAGTTCCCTGGCCAGTTGCTGTTGCTCGGTCAAATCCTGAGCTAAGACCAACCAGAGCGCTTCTCCGGCAGGTTCAGCCTCGTCCAAATTCGGCGCTGCTTTAGCGGTCAACGTGGCTAATCGAAAGCTGTCTGGTGCAGAGGTTGATGCAGCCGGATGGGGTTCTATATCTGACTGGCATTGAGTCTCTAAAATTGCACTAGACCAATTTACTTGCCAGTCGGTCAGCAGGGTACCCAGAGAAATTTTGACAAATTGCAAGACCTGCTCCTGACCGTTCTTCAACGCACAGGCGCAGACGCAGGTGCCCGGAGTAGATCCAAGATGACACAGGGATGGCTCGGCGGCACTGGGAAGCGAGGCTTCTGTTCCCTCCAGCCAGGGTGCAACTTCTTGCCGGAGATAGGCCGGATCTGATAAGGCTCCAACGAGGCGGCACCAGCGAGAATTCTGCATCAGCACCTGACCGCTACTGGTTTGTAGCATGACAGGCAGGGGGAGATGCTCCAGTAATTCTATCCAGGAATGAAATAAAGCTAACGGTAAAGCCGATGCAACAGAGCCATTCGGGGGATTGGAAAGCCATAAGGTTCCCTTAGCCTCACTTTTCTGGTGCCATCGTTGCCGCAGGATGTCCTCCAACCGCATGGTACAAGCCTGATGCACTCTCTCAGTCAGCACAGGGAGGGCCAGGGACCAGGACATCTGCCGATCGGGCTGAATTACGATCGTGGGTTCTGACTCTTGCAGGGCAAGCTGTTGCAAAATCGTAAAGCCATCCAGTAGCCCTAATAACTGTCCCTCTGAGTTCACAGCCGCGTAATTCATGGACTGCTGCGCTCGCAGTTCAACCAGAAATTGGGCTAATGTCCAGCTTGCAGGTACAGCCGTCAGAGGTTGCAGGAGCATGGAGGAGAGGGTCTGCAAGGGAGTGTGCAAAGCGGCGATCGCCGTTTGAGAGCGCCTGGAGGTAAACCATTTCTGGCTTTTGAGATAGCTCAATAGCTGACCAAGCGATACCAGACCCAGCGGCTCCCGACGGTCATTTACCAGTGCCAGTGGCTGATTCGGATGGTGAGTCATCAAATCCAACACGTCCCCAACACTAACGTTTCCTGGGCAGGTAAGGATCGGTTGGATGAATTCTTTTAGGAAGAGACTACTTGCGATCATGCCCAACCTGCTGTGAGAAACAGTACTGATGTACTGAACGGCTACTAAATGTTGGTTTTAAAGGCGAACGAACGAGTGGCAATCAGTTAAACGGCTTCTGACAAATGATCCCAAAATAAACCTTGTCCAAGTCCAGAACCGTCGTTTCTATGATCGGAAAACTCCAGT
>JBBIQC010000092.1:0-11017 GCA_037442585.1 Oscillatoriales cyanobacterium bin_317 | reverse complement strand
TCAGAAAGTTTTCCGCCAATTTAGGGTCATGGCCTAAGCCATCTGCCAGTTCTGTCGGAGAAATTGGCTCCAGGGCTGTTGCTTGCTCCTGCTCCGTCAGATCTTGATGGAGCAGGTTGGTAATCATGTCCTGTTCTTCTTTATCAAAGTGGCCATCTGCCCAGGCTAGAGAAACCAGTCCACGAATCCAAGCGGTTGTCTGTGTGTCGCTATAAGAAGGACTGATGCTATCGCTCATTTCGTTCAAGTTGAATTATTCCCCGCTCTGATTTTATCCTGATTTCTTTGCGAAGTTAGCCATAAACTGGGAAACTGAATAAGTTCAAACTCATACAGGATAACCCGTGACCTTTAGCGAATTGTGTCTATTTCTGGCTGCTGTGCTGACGGCTTCTGGAGGGCAGTTGTTGCTCAAGATGGGAGCCTTGAAGTTAGGGCGGGTTACTACCGGGAATGCGGTCAGCCATCTACTCAACATTCTGGTTACTCCAGAGTTATTAGCGGGTTTGGCACTGTATGGGATGAGTGCCTTTCTGTTTATTCTCGTCCTGACCCGTGTGAAATTAAGTGTTGCTGGGCCAGCCGTCTCCATTGGCTACGTTTTCTCAGTGCTGCTGGGTTACTTTATCTTCAAAGAATCCATCTCCGTCAAGCACTTGATTGGCTTAGGATTCATTATCTGCGGCGTAATTTTGGTGGTCAACAATAAATAGCTCCGCAGGTTAAGGGCGCGGGGCAGTATCACTCACGCTTTCTCTAATCCCTTGACCAATGCGCTTCAAAACCTGTAAAGCACTGTAAAGCTCTTGACTGGAGGTTAAAGGTGCAAATGCGGGAAGGCTGCATCTAGATTCGCCAGTTCTGCCGCCCTCAATTTCAGATTCACTGTAGCCAGATTTCTGGCCTCTTCCGCTATTGTAGAAAAGGCTTTAGAAGATGTGTCATGGTAAACATTCCTCAGTTGTTAGCGGATGAACTGTCGCTGAAACCGTTCCAGATTACAAATGCACTGGATCTGTTTGCAGAAGGGGCAACGATTCCCTTTATTGCCCGATACCGCAAAGAGCGAACGGGGGAAATGACGGAAACCCAATTGCGGGACTTGTGCGATCGCCACACCTACCTGACCGAACTGGAGGAGCGCAAGCAGACCATTCTGGAAGCGATCGCGCAGCAGGGCAAGCTGACAGATGAGTTGAAAGCCAGGATTGAAGCCTGTTTGCAGAAGACGGAACTGGAAGATTTGTACTTGCCTTACCGTCCCAAGCGCCGTACTCGGGCCACGATCGCCCGTGAGAAAGGACTGGAACCACTGGCGGAGTTTATCAAGTCCTTAAATACTCCGAACGCCACGTTTCAACCCCTGGAACCAGAAGCCAGCAAATATCTGTCAGCAGAGAAGGGCGTGAAGACTGTGGAGGAAGCCCTATCGGGTGCTGCAGATATTCTGGCTGAGGAAGTCGCCGATCGCGCCGAACTGCGGGCTTACTTACGAGATTTGCTGATGACATCGGGGCAACTAACATCACGGGTAAAAGCCGATTATCCCGAAGGTTCCACAAAGTTTGAAATGTACCGCAACTACCAGGCGAAAGTGCAGACGATCGCCCCTCACAATCTGCTGGCACTGTATCGGGGAGAAGCGGAAGGCATTTTAGAAGTAGAACTGGAGTTTGACGAAACAGCGGTTCTCGCTTATCTGGAATCCCAGGCACTCCGCACCAAGCATCCTGTAATTCGCAGCTTTTATCAGTCCATGCTGAAGGATGCCTTCAATCGATTGATGAAAAACTCCTTAATCAGCGAAGTCAGAGGAGCCAAAAAACAGGAAGCCGATATTGAATCAATCAAAACCTTTGAGGCCAATTTGCGGGAATTATTGCTGGCGGCTCCGGCAGGCATGAAACCGACGCTGGCGATCGATCCGGGCTTCCGTACAGGCTGCAAGGTATCCGTGCTGGATCAAACTGGAAAGTTTCTGGAATATCAAACGATCTTTCCTCATCAAGCTGCTGAACAGAGAACTAAAGCCACGCAAATTCTCAAGTACTTAATTGAAAAATATCAGGTTGAATTGATTGCCGTTGGGAATGGCACTGCCGGACGAGAAACCGATGAATTTGTCCGAGAAGTCTTGAAGACTCTAGAACGTCAACCGATCGCTGTGATGGTGAATGAATCGGGTGCATCGGTTTACTCTGCCAGTCCGGTTGCGATCGCGGAATTTCCTGATCAGGATGTTACCGTCCGGGGAGCAATCAGTATTGGTCGTCGTCTGCAAGATCCATTGGCGGAACTGGTCAAGATCGATCCGAAATCGATTGGGGTAGGTCAGTATCAACATGATGTGGATCAAAAACTCCTTAAAAAGAAACTGGATGAAACCGTAGAAAGTTGTGTGAACTATGTCGGTGTAGACTTAAATACGGCATCCAAAGAGCTACTCACGTTTGTTTCTGGAATCACGCCCGCGATCGCGAACAACATTGTCACCTACCGTAATGAAAATGGGGCCTTTCGCAATCGACGACAGTTACTGAAAGTACCGAAGTTAGGGCCAAAAGCTTTTGAACAGGCAGCAGGATTTCTCCGCATTCGGAATGGAGACAATCCTTTGGACAACACTGCTGTTCACCCTGAAAGTTATCACATGGTAGAAGCGATCGCGGCAGATCTGCACCTCTCCCTGGATCAGGCCACCCAAATTGCCGAAGAACTCAAAAAAGTTGGGATCAAAAAATACGTCACTGAAACAGTTGGGGAACCAACCCTGCGCGATATCCTGGCGGAATTAGAGAAACCCGGTCGAGATCCACGGGCAGAATTTAAGTACGCCACGTTTAAGGAAGGCGTAAAAGAAATCAGTGATTTACGAGTTGGCATGGAACTGGAAGGAATTGTCACCAATGTCGCCAATTTTGGAGCCTTTGTGGATATTGGTGTGCATCAGGATGGCCTGGTTCACGTTTCCCAACTGGCCGATCGCTTTGTCAGTGACCCCAAGCAAATCGTCAAAGTGGGACAGGTGGTGAAAGTGCGAGTCCTGGAAGTGAACGAAACCCTGAAACGAATCAGCCTTTCCATGCGATCGGGTGAGAAAGTGGCGAGTCAGGGTGGGGGCGATCGTAAACCCAAAGCGGCCCAACCTTCTTCGCAACCTCCTGCCAACACTGCCACCCTGGAAGACTTGCAGGCTAAGTTTCGCAAGAAAAGGTAGTCAGCATCCTGCTCTCAGTCGTTATCCACGTCAGCACGATAAATCGTCTGTTTCACACCCTTGACTTTGTGCAGCCTTGTTTTTGGAAATTTTCTTGTTCTATGACATTCATTATCTTCAAGCTCCGCCAAGGCTTCCAGAAAGCCTATCCTTAATTCGTTGTTCGGCAAAACCTGCATAGCCCGATAGATAATGCCATACTCATCACAAAGCGTCATTTGTGTCATAGGTGAATTTACAAACTTTGGGCCGTTTTCTGCTTATGGTCAAGTAGTTCTTGATACAGGACTTCTGCTACACCCTTGTAAGCTGTATCGAGATCGTTATGTTTGACTACTCGAAAAAGCGTAAAAAATAGGGTCTTCGTCAACTGCTAAAATCACCCTCAGTTCTTGTGAAACCTTTAGGGTATATAGAGAGGATTCATAACCATTGAGATCTGACAATATGGGCGGATGAGAAAGTTGGCTACCAATATCAGCTTTCTGATCTTGGAAAAGACTAGCACAATCATTAATCTTCTGAACTGTTAAGGTTTTCTCATCTCCACTTAGACCAGCAAGATCCTTCTCAAAACTTCTCGTTGACTCAATCAGAACATCCATAGAGAACTGCTATCTATACTTTTTGCCTATCCCTAACTCCTAGCATAGCAGCGGTGTCTTTTTGCTCACTATGATTAAGTTTTAGCAACATCCGCTTTGGTCTCAAGTCATTAAAAAACTAAATACTGGCACGTTTTTGTAGGTCTACTCCATGTAATGGTCTACGCAAGGCAACCTGCCGGAAAAAAGATTGGCGTAAGCTGCCACAAGAGCAACTTGTACAGATGGTTCCGACAGAACCACAGTGGCAGAATGAGTTGCGTTGGGCTCGTAATGAGTTAAAGAAGCAAAAGTATCTCGATGAAACTGCTCCATACGGAGTTTGGCGTCTTACACCGCGAGGTATGCAAGTAGCTAAGCAGACTGAAGCGCTTGATCTCAAACCAGAAGAACGCCGACTTGTAACTCGAAAGAAGACGAAGAAGATCCAAAATGAGGTTGAGAATGTAGTAGGCTCTCCTTCATTGCGTCAAGCATTACTTCGGAAACTAGGGTTGCTAACCAATTCCACGCCTCTCGAAGATCTGGACCTGCTCATCGATATCGCACATGCAGTGCGATATCGGTCTCTCAGCGAACGCTCTGAGCAATGAAACTTATCTGTTTTGAGGCGGGAAGGGACTTTAAGCTGCAAAAGCGATACATACGATCGCCAATGTAGAGATTCCTCTAGACTACAGGGAATACTGAGAGAACCAATCTATCCATGCTGCCCTTACTCCCCACCTATGAATTCAGCCTTAGGGATGTCTACTTCCCCCCCAACTACGCCATCTCAGGCCACTTCCTCTAGCAAAGGCCGCCCCATTACCGTATTGCTGGTAGATGACCAGGCCACCATGAACGAGGCGATTCAGTGTTTGCTGGCAACGGAGAGTGATATTACCTATCATTACTGTTCCACAGCAGATCAGGCACTCACTATGGCTATCGAAGTGGCCCCCACAGTGATTCTGCAAGATCTGATTATGCCCGGTGCAGATGGCATGGCCCTGGTGAAGCAGTTCCGGACCCAGGCGGCAACTCAAGATGTCCCGATCAT
Organism: Oscillatoriales cyanobacterium bin_317; assembly: GCA_037442585.1. Taxonomy (GTDB): domain Bacteria; phylum Cyanobacteriota; class Cyanobacteriia; order Leptolyngbyales; family Leptolyngbyaceae; genus Leptodesmis. Next base: position 6,153 of record JBBIQC010000092.1, on the reverse strand, counting down.
CATGTTTTCCACCAATGACGATCCTCAGACCAAAGCAGAAGCCTTTGCTGTGGGAGTGAATGATTATCTGGTGAAATTGCCCGATCGCATTGAATTGCTGGCTCGCATTCGCTATCACTCCCAGGCTTATCTCAATCGGCAGGCCCACACCGCCGCATTGGTAGTTCAAGAGCAAGCTCAGGAGTTAGAGCAAATACTGCAAGAACTGCGCCGCACCCAGGCACAACTGATTCAAACGGAAAAGCTTTCCAGTCTGGGTCAGATGCTGGCCGGAATTGCCCATGAAATTAATAATCCCGTAAATTTTATTTTTGGCAACCTGACTTATATCGAGAATTATGTGAGTGACCTGATGCGGCTTGTCCACGTTTATCAGGAACGCTATCCAGAACCCCAAGATGAAATTCAAACCTTACTGGAAGATATTGATTACGAGTTTCTGACCCAGGATCTGGAAAAAATTCTGGACTCTACCCGGCTTGGGGTCGAACGAATTATTCAGATTATATTGTCTTTGCGGAATTTCTCCCGCCAGGATCAGGCAGAAATGAGGCTATCTAATCTTCATGAGGGAATTGATAGTACGCTGTTAATCCTGGGACACCGCATCAAGCAAGGCATAGAAATCATTAAGCAGTATGGTGAATTGCCTCCCATTGAGTGTTATCCGGCTCAGTTGAACCAGGTTTTTATGAATATTTTGAATAATGCGATCGATGCCCTGGAAGAAAATTCCACCTTACCGAATCCTCAGGACTCTGCTCACACTGGCTGCGGTAAACAAATTTTCATTCAAACCCAACGTCAGGATGAAAATAGGGTAGAAGTGAGAATTCGCGATACAGGTGTTGGGATTCCAGCCGATATTTTAGATCAATTATTCACCCCCTTCTTTACTACAAAACCCGTTGGGAAAGGAACGGGTTTAGGGCTTTCGATTTGCCAGCAAATTATTAAAAATCATCAAGGCTCCCTGCAGGTTGTTTCACAACCAGGACAGGGGACTGAATTTATCATTCAATTACTGATCGAGCATTGATTCCCAGAATCGCGCCGCACAGCATTTCCTGGGACAGAGGAGGATGGATTCCAGAAGCTACTCTCCGTCCGTTCCTCTAGGAAACAACTGTGAACTGGTTACGAGACGATAAGGGCTGAATTTTGACACTACTGGGAACAACCAGAATGGCACAGGGGGCATGATGCAATACATAGTTGCTGACACTATTGATCAGGTAGTCGTCCTGTTCGGTGAGACCCCGTCGGCCCAATAGAATCAGATCAGATCCCCACTTCTGAGCCATTTCACAGATCTGGTATCCGGGGTTGCCCGCAGGTAGCCCAATGTCAGCACTAATTCCGGCATCGCACATAGCCATATGGCGAGCACGCAAAATTTCCAGGCAATGTTGTCGGGCATTTTCCCACTGGTCAGTGCGACTGTTGAACCGATCGGGCGATCGCCCCAGCGCACTTCCATAGACATCTAAACACTCAACCTCCGCAGCAGACAGCACATGCATCAGCATTAATCGAGCATTGGTCATTTTTGCTATGGATAGAGCTTCCTCAAAGATATGGTCGCCTTCGGCAGAGTCATCCATAGCCACTAAGATTCGGCTAAACATAAACCCTCTCCCTGTAGAATCCATTGAGTAAGACCCTACTCCTTATTTATACGAAAACAACTTGAGGAAGTTGTGAAGAACAGATTATTTGTTGCGTTTCTTTGCATATTCCATCTGCCACTGGCGTTCCTGCTGACGAGTGCGCTTCTCGGGCGTGAGGGTATCAAGACAGTAGGGGCAGCTAATTCCTTCTTCGTAATCAAAAGAAGCTTTATCGGCCTCAGAAATGGGATGACCACAGCTTCGGCACATCTCGTAACTTCCTGACTCCAGCCCATGTTGCACAGAAATTCGTTCATCAAAAACAAAACACTCCCCCTGCCACAAGCTTTCTTCCGCAGGAACTTCTTCCAGATATTTCAGGATGCCGCCCTTCAGGTGATAGACCTCCTGGAAGCCCTGACTTTTCATGTAAGAAGAGGCTTTTTCGCAGCGAATCCCACCTGTACAAAACATGGCGACCTTTTTATGTTTGGCAGGATCTAAATGCTGCTGAACGTAGTCCGGAAACTCTCGAAAGGATTTGGTCTTGGGATTGATTGCTTTGTGAAATGTGCCGATACTAACTTCGTAGTCGTTACGAGTATCAATAAGTACGACCTCTGGATCGGAAATCATTTGATTCCACTCTTGCGGACTGACATAGATACCCACTTGTTGATTGGGATCTGCTTCTGGCCTACCCAGGGTGACAATCTCTTTTTTCAACTTTACTTTCAGCCGCTCAAAGGGCAATTCGTCTGCTAACGACTCTTTATGTTCCAGGTCAGCTAAGCGTGGATCCGATTTCAGGAAGGCCAGTACGGAATGAATCGCCTCAGCAGACCCAGCGATCGTGCCATTTATTCCTTCCTCTGCCAGCAAAATTGTTCCTCTAATTCCGTGCGATCGACAAAACGTAAGAATTGGCTCTCGCCTTTCAGCGTAGTTGTGCAGACGAACGAACTTGTAGAAACTGGCCACGGTCAGGGGCATAGCAGAAAAATGGCTTATGGAACGTTGATCTATCTTCCAAGAATACTCCTCCACGCCCCAGTTAGTCCAAGAGCTGATGCATCCAAGAATGGCAGCAGTTTCACTTGTATTCCGCTAAAGGGCTGAATTGTCCCTTAAAAAGGCCACAGGATTGCCTAAGTAAAGTCACATAAATGCTCGCCGTATTCTCCTACCTCCAAAGAAATATCCGTACTTCCAACAGTGGAGGGAAGTAGATACTTGGTTAGAAATGGATCAGTAGCTCCGATAGTACTTATTAGCTTAAGCACCACACTCAACTTTGGTCTGTCGATTCATGAAACCACAGCATACAGCTCTCGTCCTCATTGGCTATCAAAATGACTACTTCTCACCAACTGGGATTCTGCATGGGGTCATCGAAGAATCCTCAAAAGTCACTAACGTTCTAGCCAATACCGTTCATCTTATCCAGTGCCTTGCACCCACGCCAGCTTTAATTGTGACAACTCCAATCTTCTTTACACCGAACTATGAGGAGTTGATTGATCCAATTGGTATCCTCAAAACCATTAAAGATGTGGGAGCGTTTCAAGCAGGAACTCCAGGATCAGAAACGATTAAAGAGCTAGAACCCTTTAAAGACAGGATTCTAGAGGTGCCTGGTAAGCGTGGATTTAACGCTTTCATTAATACCAACCTGGATGAGATCTTAAAGCAGCGAGGAATTACAAACATTGTCCTGGCAGGAGCTGTGACATCGATTTGCATTGATTCCACAGGTCGTGCTGCTCACGAAAAAGGATATCACGTAACAATTCTTTCAGACTGCACTTCAGCTCGCACTGTCCTTGAGCAAGAGTTTTATTGTAGCGGCATTTTTCCTCTTTATGCTGAAGTGGTCACTCATTCAGAATTGCTTGAGCGCATGGAACTCCATTCCTTAGTGTAGGAAACTGGACGATTTTAAAAATCGGAAGGGTCAAATAAAGATTGAGAATTACACCCAAGGTTCCCTACTTCAAGATGGATGGATTCTTTCATGGTTACTAATGTGATTTCAAAATCATGGACACTAATTTTGCAGCCAACAATGAATTACATACTCAGATCCAATATCGTTTGATCGAGCAGCTTTCGGAGTCTGAGCGACGTTACCGGGAACTGGTTGAGAATTTACGCGAAATTGTCTTTAAGTGCGATCGCAATGGCCATTTCACCCTCTTAAATAAAGCCTGGACGGCTACTCTGGGCTACGAAACAGCAGATTGTTTAAATCGCCCAATGGATGATTTTCTCCATGCTGAAGATCGCGAGATCTGGTTAAGTTTACTGACTCAGTTAAAAACAGACCAGGAAATTGAGTGTAAGGAGTTACGGTTCCATCACTGTACGGCTGAAATTATTTGGTTAGAGTTATCAGCCCGTTCTGAAAATCAAGGAGAAATTTCTGGATCCTTAACCAATATTTCCGATCGCAAACGAGCACAGGCTGCTTTAAGAGAGGCCAATGAAGCCCTACAACTGCGAATTGAGCAATTGCGTCGAGAAAATCTTGAACGCAGGCAGGCAGAGGCTACGCTGATTCAATCACGCGCCCAACTAGAACAGCAAACTCAACAACTGGAAGCGACCTTAACTGAGCTAAAACAAACTCAAACCCGATTGGTTCATGCTGAAAAAATGTCGAGTTTAGGTCAATTAGTAGCTGGCATTGCCCATGAAATTAATAACCCCATCAACTTTATTTATGGCAATGTTGCTCATGCCAATGAATATATCCAGGATTTGCTGAATTTGGTCGGCTTATATCGTCAGTACCACCCTCAGCCTCATCCCGTCATTCAGGAGGAAATTGATCAAATTGATTTAGATTTTCTTCTGCAAGATCTACCCAAATTAACAAATTCCTTACAGGTAGGAGCCGATCGCATCCGGCAAATTGTCCTCTCCCTGCGTAACTTTTCTCGTTTAGATGAAGCAGAGGTCAAAGAAGTCGATCTCCATGAAGGAATTGATAGTACTTTAATGATTTTGCAAAGCCGATTGAAGGCGAAAGAGAACCGTCCTGCCATTCAAGTCATTAAAGAGTATGGCAAATTGCCGCTGATTGAATGCTACGCAGGGCAGTTGAATCAGGTCTTTATGAATCTTATCAGCAATGCGATCGATGCCCTGGAAGCCAAGGTGAACTTGTGGCAATCCTCTAATCCAGTTCTGGGTGCTCAGCTTCCTGACCTGCACATTCAGATCCGGACGGAAGCCGTAGAAGAGAATTCCATCTCTATCTGGATTATCGATAATGGCACGGGAATGCCCGAAGCTGTCAGAGCACGAATATTTGAGCCTTTCTTTACCACTAAATCCGTTGGCAGAGGTACAGGACTGGGTTTATCGATTAGCTACCAAATGGTTGTCGAAAAGCATTGTGGCTCCCTGGAATGTTCATCAACAGTAGGAGAAGGAACTAAATTTTTGATTCAAATTCCTGTTTCACTTTCGCAAGCCAAAAGTTAGGCTGCAATAGCTAAAGTTCATTCACTCAAATTCATTCAAGTATCAGGCTGTCTGTTAAGAGATTACAAAAATGGCACAGTATCATTTGGGAGTTAATTTAGGGCATGAACGTTCCGTGGCTATTGTGCGGGATGGCGAGGTTGTCGTAGCCATTGAGCAAGAACGCCTCGATCGCCAGAAGTACAGCCCCGGTTACTTACTACAAGCTCCTGGAATCGCTTCACAAATCCAGCTTCCCGCAGAAGCCATGCGTTACTGCTTAGACGCCTGCAATATTGGTATCACGGACTTAGCCACCATTACCGGAAACTTACCCGGACACGATTTTGCGCCGGATATTTTGCGTCGCGTTCTGCCGCCAGAAGTGGCGGGTCGAGTCCAGCGTGTTCCCAGTCATCACCTGGCTCACGCCTATTCCACATATTGGAATTCTGGATTTGAGGAAGCCCTGATCCTGGCTGTCGATGCCACGGGTAGCACCATTGATCATCGCACTGAATCTTACACGCTCTACGAAGGGCGGGGACAATCCATTACTACGTTGCATAGTGAAACGGTGACGGCTCATCTGGCTGGGCTTTCAACCCTGGGCTTTTTGTATGAATACATTACTCGTAAAGCAGGTTTTGTGACGCAACTCAGCGATCGCGTCAAACACGCTGAATCCGGCAAACTCATGGGATTAGCCCCCTTTGGCCGGGAGCAACCGAACCTCCACCGCTGGATCCATACCGTAGAAAATTCCTATAGCCTGAAAATCCCAGCCTATGACATCTTCCTGGAAGTGGCGGCTTTAGAGAAACTGTATGACAACGGCGAAGGTAAACCTTACTTGCGGCCTTATTTAGTCGATCTGGCTTACAAGGTGCAGAAGGAATTGGAGCAGGCACTCCAGCACATTGTCGGGCTGGCGATGAAACAGACTGGGCTGCGGAAGCTGTGCATTGCCGGAGGAGTGGGGTTAAACTCGGTCGCCAACTATGAGCTTTTGCAACAACTGGAATTGGATGACATTTTTATTTTTCCCGCTGCTGGAGATAGTGGCATTGCCGTC
>JBBIQC010000091.1:10150-11094 GCA_037442585.1 Oscillatoriales cyanobacterium bin_317 | reverse complement strand
TCCTTTTTTCTTCTCTTCTGTCCATCAGGAGGAGAACTTCGCACTGTCAAGTTACGGTACTATCTTGATAAAGATAAGTTGCGAAAGAGTTCCATTTATGAGACGGCTCCTCCATCAACCTGCTATTCATTGGTTGCGATCGCGGCTCATGAACCCGTTGGCTTCGTTGCACCGGCTCTGCCTGACAGCGATCGCCCTACTTCTAGTCACTCAACTGATTGCCGCCCCTGCTTCAGCGACCAGCATTTATGAGATTCCTGAGCTCAGCTCAGATACCTGGGTGATTGATAAGGCTGATATTTTGAGCCGGAGCAGTGAAGGAAAGGTCAGTTCGGAATTTTCTGACTTAGCGAAGGCAACGGGATACGAGGTGAGATTTGTCAGCATTCACCGCCTGGACTATGACGAGACTGCTCAGACGTTTGCAGACAAATTGTTTGAACGCTGGTTTCCCACTCCGGAGGAGCAAGCCAAGCAGGTTTTGCTGGTGATTGATAATGTCACCAACAACACGGGAATTCGGACGGGGGAACAGGTGAAACAGGTGATGTCCGATGCTATTGCTAACAGTGTGGCTCAGGAAAGCGTACTAATTCCCCTGAAAGAAGGCAACAAGTATAACCAGGCCATCCTGGGAGCCAGCGATCGCCTGGTCGCTGTCCTCTCTGGGCAGGCAGATCCTGGCCCACCGGAGCTAAAGAGTGATGTGATGGTGGAAGGCACGTTTGCCACCCCGGAGAAAACCAAATCCAGTAACGCGACGGTCTGGGTGGTTGGCTTTTTAATTGTGGCGACGATCGTGCCCATGGCAACCTATTACTTCTATCAGTGGATGGGATCTCGCTAATAACGAGATGATGGGATAACGAGATGACTCTCCCACCCTCCCATCATCTGATCACCCCACCACCCCATGACCTTCCTGCATAGTTCTGGCCCAGGTT
>JBBIQC010000091.1:0-10140 GCA_037442585.1 Oscillatoriales cyanobacterium bin_317 | reverse complement strand
ATTCTTATTCTTTCGACAAAGTGATTTGAAAATCATTTAAAATTTTCTAATCCTTCGTAACTTATGCTTACGGAGCAAGGGAGCCTGCTGGACAATCATTGCAAAGTTCCCCAATAAATCATGGGTATCTGATTCTATGAAAAAGCTGATTCGGGGTCTGCGAGAGTTCAAAACCTCATACTTTTCCAGCCACCAGGATTTATTTGAACAACTCTCTCATGGCCAGAAGCCCAGGGTATTGTTCATTACCTGTTCAGATTCTCGGATTGTGCCGAACCTGATCACCCAAACGGAACCAGGCGAAATTTTTGTCATCCGCAATGCTGGCAATATTATTCCTCCCTTTGGAGCCGCCAATGGTGGGGAAGGAGCCGCTGTTGAATACGCGATTCATGCTCTGGGAATTCAACAAATTATTGTCTGTGGGCATTCGCACTGCGGCGCGATGAAGGGGCTGTTGCAATTGGGCAGTCTGGAAGAAGAAATGCCACTGGTATATGACTGGCTAAAACACGCAGAAGCCACTCGTCGCCTGGTCAAGGAGAATTACCAGGGATTTTCTAAGGATGAATTGCTGGAAATTGCGATCGCCGAAAACGTTCTGACCCAAATTGAAAACCTGAAAACCTATCCCGTAGTTCACTCCCGTCTGTACCAGGGCAAACTCAGCATTTACGGTTGGGTGTATTTGATCGAAACTGGGGAAATTCTCGCCTATGACCCCGAAACTCATGCCTATATGCCACCGCAAACCCAGATTGAACTCATTGAGCCAGGTCAATTCCTGAAAACTCAGGCTCCTCCCGTTACGTGTGATTTGCCTGTGCGCCACTTCCCGGAAATTCCCGATCACGAAGTTGCAACTGAACCTCCAGTTGCTCCAGTTGCTCCAGTTGCATCAGGAAATGGTAGTTTTTCCCATCAGGGGAACGGCAGTGCCAAGGAAGCCCCCGGTGGAATTGATTGGCTCTCCCCGGAGCAGGCTGATCGCATTTTCCGAGGTTCGGCTGGTAGACGCTAGTTGCGGCAGGCCTCTCCCTCCCAACCTCCCTCTCCGGCGCGGAAAGGGAGGAGCAACGAAAGCAATGGATTTTAAGCTCCTCGCCTGGTAGGAGAGGGGTTGGGGAGATGTTTGTGCCTGTTGCTGGATGCCCTGGACGGTAGAACGAGTATTGGATTCATTGCAGGTTATACGATCGCCGTACTGTCTGATATTTTTGACGGTATCATTGCTCGTCGGTTGGGCAGCAGCACAGTTTTATCAAGTCCTTTTTAGATAGCGGCTTAAACCCGATCAAAAACTCCCAGCAACAGATAGATTTGGCGGGTAACTCGATCACAGCCCTGGCAATTCGCGCAGATCGCACCTTGGAAGGCCCTGCAGAAACAGAACTTTGGGCGATCGCCAATCATCAAACGGTGTGGCATCGCTCCTCAGCAGGGGAGTGGTCTACGGTTTACTCCGGAGATAATCATCGCCTCAATTGTCTGCTCCCAATCAATGACACGATGCTGATCGGCACTTCAGCAGCCCATCTGATGCAAATTAAAGATGGACAGAGCCAGAATCTTGACAGTTTTGATCAAGCAGCAGGGCGGGAGGACTGGTACACTCCCTGGGGTGGTGCGCCTGATGTGCGATCGCTGGCCATCAGTTCCACGGGCAATCTCTATGTGAATGTCCATGTAGGAGGGATCTTAAGGTCGCGTGACCAGGGGCGATCGTGGCAACCGACGATCGATTTCCATGCCGATGTGCATGAAGTTAAAACCCTAGCGGACTATCCCAATCTTGTGCTGGCAGCAACGGCTGAAGGCTTTGCCTGGAGTGAGGATGATGGAGAGTCCTGGCAGTTCGATCGCGTTAATCTTCATGCTACTTATGCGCGGGCGATCGCGGTTTGTCATGCCGAAGCACCCGTGATTTTGATGAGTGCCTCTTTAGGGCCACATGGAGGCAGGGCAGCCCTCTATCGTCGTCTGTTGCACCAGCCGGGAACCTTCCAGAAGTGCGATCAAGGACTGCCTGAGTGGTTTGCGGACAACATCAATACCGGCTGTCTGGCAACCTGGGGAAATTGGGCCGTGTTCGGAACTCAGACAGGTCAGATCTTTGGCTCTAACGACGCAGGTTTGTCGTGGGAAGAAATGGCTTCCGGCCTTGCACCAATTCATTGCCTGAGTTTGGCTGCTCCAGGGTAGCGATCGCCCGGTTCAGATTCCAGATCTCCGACTTCTGGCTGAAACCCAACTTAGAATCCAGAGATTTGGCCAGAAGTCGGAGATCTAGCCCAAGGCTGAGGTTTGGTGGGGGGCGATCGTCAAACTTCCTTAGTAAAGCAGCACGCTTTTCAGCCACACCTTGTACATAAAGATAAGCAAGGAAAAAACCAAATATAAATATATCTTTCTCGTCGATCGCATTAGCGATTGTTCCGAATATTGTGACGATTTCGTCGTCAATGCCCATATTGATAGCCAACCAAGCAAGTATGACTAGAACGATGACTAGAACGATGAAAATTGACACGGAAATGAGTACCAACATCAAACACTTTCTGACGGTTAATCTAGCCATATTAGGATCAGGCTGAAGTGCTTTTAAGAGCACTTCCTTTTCACTTTGAGTTAAGTGTATAGGTAAGTTGCTAAACATAGCATGATCCTTGCTGATTAAACGGATGACGTAGAAGACCAGAAATTTTTATGCCTCAACTCCGCACTTGGACAGGCATTACTAGATAAGTCATCTTCAAGCCACCCAAGGGTGTGAGAATTGCCGGACTGGTCGCAGTATTAAATTGCATTTGCACTTCTGAAGTCGTTAACACCTTGAGGCCGTCGAGCAAATAGCGGACATTAAAGGCAATCACCAAATCCTCACCAGAAACCTGAGCAGGAATGGTTTCCTCTCCCCGCCCCACATCCGGCGCATCCACCGAAAGGGCGAGTTGTTGTTTGCCATTGCTGATCGTCAGTTTGACAATATTGTTTTTTTGATCCGCCAGCACTGCAATCCGCTCCAGGGCACTCAGGAACAGGCGGCGCTCGACAGTCAGTTGGTGAGAAAACTGTTTGGGAACCAGTTGGCGGTAGTTGGGATACTGCCCTTCCAGGAGGCGGCTAACGAGGCGTTGATCAATCCAGTCAAAAATCACCTGGCTGCGATCGAACGTCACCGACACCGTATTCTCGGTCTGTCGCTCCAGCATTTTGGTCAACTCTTGCAAAGCTTTGGCGGGAATGGTGACATCTACCTGTTCCTCTGCTGCTCCCTTTTTGGCAGATTTTGCCGGTGGCTCGGCCTCATCCGTACTGGCGGTTTCTACCACAGCGAGACGGTGCCCGTCCGTGGCGGCAAACTCCAGGCCGATCGGGTTAATCGTCAGGTGAATCCCAGTCAGGACTTGTTTCGTTTCATCACCACTGGCCGCAAACAGGGAACCCCGCAGACCGTCAAGGAGAGCGATCGCAGGCAATTGCAACGTCTCCCCATCGGCCACTTCCGGCAGGGCGGGAAACTCTTCAGCACTCATCCCCCGCACCTGATAGCGTCCAGAAGAACAGGTAAGCGTCGTCAGGTAGTTGGCATCGTCCTCCGGTTCATCGTGCATCCCATCGTCCAGGGTAATGTCACCGTCGGGTAAACGGGATACGATATCGGTCAGCAATCGAGCCGGGAGAGTCAGTTTACCACCCACCTCGACTGCCGCCGGAAAACTGGTTTGAATGCCCAAACTGAGATCAAAGGCGCTGAGGCTGACTTGCTGAGTTTCCGGGTCAGCCACTAGCAAGACGTTCGCGAGAACAGGGTGGGACGGACGACTGGCAACAGCGCGGCTAACGAGGGAAAGGCAGGTACTCAGGCTATTTTGGGAACAAACCAGTTTCATGGAGAGACGTTCTGAGATCATTGCCTGGAGATCCTACCACTGAAGTCTGAAACGATCCACCTGAGCTTATTTCAGGCTTTTTCTGTGCCGCGATCGATCTCTAACTTAAGAAAAACTTATTTAAACCAGTAGTAGTAGGGAGTGTGGAAACTGTGGAAAAGATCGTAGGATCGCGCTTCTAAGCCTTTCAAGCCGATCTGAGCCTGTGGATAACTTGTGGAAATCTACCCTGGTTTTCCACATAGTATTTATACTTAGTCAAACTTTCCACGATCGCTGGATCGTTATAAACTGATTTTCCACATAGTTTTCCACAGGTTTTGGACGGGTTTTCCACAGCAAAATTGCTGCTTTACATTTATTTACCTGTTTTAAACGCAAAAATTTACCTCTATTTTTGGCTGAGATCATTCTGGAGCGATCGCCTATAATCAAGTCGGGGTGGGCATTTGGATCATTTGTATCAAGGTTGAATCCAAAGCTTGGAGGCATGGTTTCTCAAGGCTGATCCGTTTCAAACGGCTGGCAGTGGCGAATGGGAACAGAAAGTTTTCCCCAACCCGCTCAAGCTCAGCAAGATGGAGAATGATTCAGCCTTTTCAGGGTGAGTTGACACAAACTTAACTGATAAGCAGACCTGATCGAGCCATAGCATTCCTACGTCAGCAATTACCCTGCGTGAGGGCGTAGCATTCGGGTAACGATTCCTCAGCATTTTTCAGGGATCCTTGGCCGAATGCCACGCCCGTACAAGTCTACGGGATATGTAATGACACGAGAGGTTATTCCCAATCAATCGGTGCGTTACGCTCGCGCTAACAGCACCCTACGAGTACAACCGTATGTGTCAATACACCCAATTCCTAATCCCTAATCCCTAATTCCCCATCCCTACTGCTTGCCTTGATGCCGAGATTGACTGGCGACGTTGATGCGATCGCTCAACTGCCTTAAGGTTTGGGCCATCGCTGGGTCATTGTCCTTGAGTTGGGCAATCTTATCGCAGCTATACATCACGGTTGTATGATCCTTGCCGCCAAATACCTCGCCAATTTTGGGCAGGCTGAGTTCGGTATGCTGCCGCATCAGGTACATCCCCACCTGACGAGCCGTACTGACCTCTCGCCTGCGGGAATTGCCCTTTAAGTCCTCAATGGGAACATCAAAGTTCTCAGCAATCACCATCAGCACATCATCGGGAGAAGCCTCGACTTGCTCCACGGGAGGATTCAGAACCGGGGCAATGTTGTCTACTGTCATCGGCAGGCCCGCGATCGAAATATAGGCCACAGCCCGGATCAATGCCCCTTCCAGTTCCCGGATGTTGGAAGTGTAGCTGGAGGCGATGTACTCAATTACTTCACGGGGCAGGCGCATATTTTCGTATTCTGCTTTCTTTTGCAGAATCGCCATCCGGGTTTCCAGATCGGGAGGCTGGATATCGGCAATTAGTCCCATCGAAAAGCGGGAACAGAGGCGTTCCTGCAGACGCGGAATCTGGTTGGGCGGTCGATCGGACGCGAGTACCACCTGTTTTCCAGCTTCATGCAAGGTATTAAAGGTATGGAAAAACTCTTCCTGGGTATATTCTTTGCCTTCAATGAACTGGATGTCGTCCACCAGCAATACATCTGCCGCCCGGTAATGCTCCCGGAAACTCTGCATATTGTCCCGACGAATCGCGGTAATCAGGTCATTGGTAAATTGCTCTGTAGAAACGTAAAACACCCGCGATGAAGGACAAATTTCCAGACGGTAATGGCCGATCGCCTGCATCAGGTGGGTTTTGCCTAATCCTACTCCGCCGCATAAAAATAGTGGATTAAATTCCCGACCGGGAGATTCGGCGACGGCCAGAGAGGCAGCATGAGCCATGCGATTGTTGGAACCGACCACCAACCGCGAGAACACATACTTGGGATTCAGTTCACTGGAGCGGCGACGTTCTCCATTAACAGGCTCTGCAGCGATCGGGGCTGGGGGTGGGGCGGCGGGACTGAGGGGAAAGGCTTCCGCTTGAAAGGCGAGAAAAAAATCAGGATCCACTGGATTACCGTTGTCATCACAGGCGACGGTCATAATAATGTCAACCGGACGACCCAGAATTTCATGAATAACTTCGGTAATTGTTTTGATGTAATACTTCTGCAACCAATTGCGGGCGAAGGGATTGGGGGTGCGAAGGATGAGCCGCTTTTCGCTCAACTCTTCCACCACTGCCGTTTTGATCCAGGCTTCGTAAGTCGGACGACTGAGTAAGAGCTGCAAACGCTCCAGCGCTTCAGACCAAAAACTCTCAATCTCTGTCAATTCCACTTCCACGGCTGACCTCAATTCCTCACCTATAGGAAAATCGAACCTTTAGCACGATCGCTAAAGTTAGCGGAGTTATGCCCAATCTGGCCGACTCTCCAGCATTTAGACTGTAACCGCTTTCAAGTTCCCCTATACAACTATATGTAGGGTTAAATCAAAAATTTAACGCATATTTTAATCTACATATAGTGTATCAGGTCGCTGCAGGCTGCCAAGGTTGATGTGTACTACTGAAAGCGGTACACTGGCGGCCAACCCTGGCTCAAAAATGCTTACAGCAGTCTACCCTATCTGCCTGAAAAAGATAGATCGACTGCATGTGAAGTTTAATATTCAGTGGTTGGCTCGTGGTTTGTGGTGCGAGGCGCGTAATGCCTGTTCCCTGTCTCCTTCCCCGATTCCCTACTCCCTTCCGGATAACGTTGGCGTTTGAATCACTGGTTCTGGCAAACTGGCCTGCATTTTGAGGCAATTGCGGCCATTCACCTGTAGCCGATATTCCACCTGATCCATCAGCCGATTCAAGATTAACCAGCCATAGCCATTTTCTTGTTTAGCTTCTGGGGAGGGGGGTAAATAGGTAGACAAATCAAATCCCTGTCCATGATCCCAAATTTCCAGAGCGATATCCCGGTTCTTTAACTCCAGACGAATTAAAACAGGCAGGTTGGGCTGGTCTTTGTGGGCGTGGCGAACCACGTTGGAATAAGCCTCGACCAATACGAGCCGTAACCGGTTGGACTGACGGGGCCAATCGACATGATCTCCTAGCTCGACTTCTAAGCTGCCCAAGAGCCAGTTCTCAACAATCGTTAAAAACTTCAAATTGCTCGGTACGTGAAGTTCGGTTCTCATTGATTACAGGACCTCCAGTGAGAGTAGCGTTTGGTCATCTTCCTGAATTGTGTTGTGCGATCGAATGCGGGCCAACAAATGGCTCAGATCCAGAGGCTCTTGCTCCTGGATCAGCAGGTTCCACAGGCCCGTCTGTTGCAACATAGAACTGGACGGGGGCATATCGTCTTCCTGGGCTGGTAGGGAGGGGGCAACCGTTGCTTCGGTAATCCCATCACTGGTCAGCAGCAGTACCTCACCCGACTTTAAGTCCAGGGTTCCGGCAGTGGCCTTCCAATCGGGAAGAATGCCCAGCGGAATGCCTCGGACTTTTAAGTAGTTGGGTTCGATCGCGGTTTTGGTGTCATTGGTTTTGTGAAGTTCGGTGACAGCCTGCCGCGACCATACCAGGGGGTAAATATGGCCCGCGTTGGCATACACCAGTTTCTGGGTAGACGGGGTATACCGGGCCAGCACCATGGTGATGAAGCAGTTGGCACTGATCAGGTCATCGGCGAGGCTACGGTTGAGATTCTGCATTACCCGATCGGGTTCCGGAGGCAACTCTTGAGAGAGTTCCCGGCGGAGGACGGAGATCGCACTGGCCATGAATAAAGCCGCAGGGACTCCTTTACCAGAAACATCCCCAACCGCCAGCCAAATGTCGCCCTGGGGATGGGTATACACCTCAAAGAAATCCCCTCCGACTTCCCGTGCCGGATAGCAACACGCCTGTACCTTCATGCCATCGAATTCGGGCCAGCTTTGGCGCAACAGGTTTTCCTGAATCTGCCGAGCGACTTCCAACTCTGCCCGCATTTGTTCGGCTTGCTTTTGACTCCGCTGATACAGTTTGGCCTGGGATATGGCCAGGGATGCCTGTTCAATCACACCATTCAGTAAGTGCAGGTCTTCTGCTGACCAGGGCCGATCGCTCCTGGGCCGCTCCATCGCCAGCACTGCCAAAAAATCATCCTGGTAAATCAGAGGGACGGCTAACTGGTGGCAACCCGCATCTGAGTCCCCTGTGGTTTGAATCTGACGAGTTCCTAAAACGGATTGTACTAATGAATTTTCCTGAGCCAGCAGACCCGTGCATGCTGCAGCAGAACTTTCGGTCGCACTGGAAACTGATTGACTGGAGGAGGTATAACGGAATACGGTAGGGGCCAGACTATCTTCCTCGACGGGTTGCAACACACATTGACTGGCGGCAAAGGTTTGTCCCAGGGTGGCTGCGATCGTCTGTAGCATACTCTGATAGTCCAGCGACTCCCGAATAGCAGTCGTGACCGCGTTAAATAACGATTCCTGCCGCAGTGCCCGTTGCAACTCCTGGGTGCGTTGTTTTACCACCCGGTAGGTTTCCGCCGCTTGTTGCACCACCACTTTGAGCTGATCAGGCACCCAGGGTTTGGTGATGTACTTAAACACTTTGCCTGCATTGATCGCTTCAACTAGATCTTCGACATCCGTATAGCCCGTCAGCACAATCCGAATGGTGTCTGGAAAGCGATCGACGGTTTTGCTTAAGAACTCAGTTCCCAGCATTTCTGGCATCCGCTGATCAGAGATAATGATCGCCATTTCTCCCTGCTCATCCAGGATTTTTAACGCTGCGATCGCGCTATCCGCTTTGATGACATCAAACTCCCGTCGAAAGGTGCGATAGAGCAATGCCAGATTATCTGGTTCATCATCCACCACCATCAACTTCAGTTTTCGCTCTGTTTCCTCAGTCATGTGATACCCCGCTATGCGCGTATGAGCCTTTTCGCTGCCGCCCAGCGCAAGAATGCCTTGGTTTTCTTCTGATCAAAGTACCCCGGATGATGGATGGGCTAACAGTTTGAACTCTTAACTGGAATTATTGCTTCGGCACTGCCAGTCGGCGGTACTGATAGGCTTCTGTTTTAGCTCCCCAAACCTGCTGACCATTAGCATCAAAGACCCGATCCCAGGTATTCATCCCAGTTGGAGTGAGTTCAATCCGGTTGGTGATGCGAACGGCTCCCCGGTAATTGGCAGGACAGCCATTGATGGGAGTGTTGCCAATGTAAGTGTTGCCGGATGGCTTCAGGAAGACGCTGCAAACGTAGGTACCCAAGTCGCTTAAGTTCAGGGTGCGTTCAGCCAGGGGTTTGTTGCACAATCCGGCAAAAGTAGAGGCAGTGGTCGGTCGGAATGAGAGCGATCGCACACTTTGGGTAGCGGGACTGGGAGAAATTTGTAAAAACCTTTGCCGATAGGGTTTTGAGAGATTATTGGTGAGAGCTTGCTCCTGGTAGAGAAAGATGGAGCCAGGATCAGCGCTCGCCTGGGCAACCTGAATGCGGCAGGTGGTCATCTGAACCCTGGGTGCTTGAGGATTTTCTATGGATTGAGCCGAAGTCACCATCTGGCCTTCTAATAAAGCGGCTACATCTTGAGCCTGTTGCTTTAAAGACTTGGTTGGCCCGGTTTCAGGTTGGGCCTGGGCTGGGTATATCCCTCCCATTCCAGATAGGCTAATCATTAGAGCGATCGCGCATGTGGCCGTTCCAGTTCTCATCTCATGCTTATTGCTGATCGACATGACACCTCCTCTTGATTCGCGTATCTCTCGTGTGTCCTGTGCCACGTAGCTGATGGCATTTTTTATAGCGTACCCTACTGGATCAGTTAGGGAATTGATCCTGGAACAGGAACAGGAGTTGACAACGATAGAATAGGGAGGAATCTCCGGAGTGCGGATCTGCGATCGCCTGTGAAGTTTGATGATTCCCTTTTTACTAACTGAGTCTAGATGATGGAAAACACAACAATTAACTGTGCCGAAGCTTGTGTAAACGGGTGCGTCTTGGGGGATAAATGTCCCAATCTGGAATATAAAAATCAGGCTATGAAGTTTGTTAATTCAACGCCTCTAGATCAAATGCATCAAATTGCCGAGGCGGCCCTGCGCAAAAAAATGATGGAACCCCCCAAATGGGTATTTCCAGAAGATTAAACGGTTGCTTTCATGAATAATTTTTGACCGATTGCAAAAGAGGCAGAACAGGAAATAAACCTTGTCCAAGTCCAGAACCGGAGTTTCTCTGATCGGAAAACGACCGTT
>JBBIQC010000090.1:4729-11143 GCA_037442585.1 Oscillatoriales cyanobacterium bin_317 | reverse complement strand
CGATCGCTACCCTCTATGAAGACTTACCGGATATGACCCTGTAGTCGATCAGATCCTTTGGCAAAAACTGGAGAAATTAAGAATTTCTACTATACGTCATCAATTTGTCAGTTAAGCTTAGGCGTGATACGGAGTGTGATGTAGAATGCGGGTTCTTCTTCTCTATCCTCAGTTCCCCAAGACCTTCTGGTCATTTGAGAAAATCCTGGAACTGGTTGATATCAAAGTTTTGATGCCGCCTCTGGGATTAATCACTGTTGCAGCCATTCTGCCGCAAACCTGGGAGTTCAAGTTAGTCGATCGGAATGTACGTTCCATCACCGAAGCAGAATGGGATTGGGCAGAAGTGGTGATTCTTTCGGCCATGATTGTGCAAAGGCAGGATTTGCTGGCCCTGATCCAGGAGGCAAAACAACGGGGCAAACGGGTGGCCGTAGGGGGGCCTTATGTGACTTCCGTACCAGATGAAGCCTTGGCAGCTGGGACAGATTACCTGATTTTGGATGAGGGTGAAATTACCCTGCCCATGTTTGTTGAGGCCATCCAATCAGGCGTGCCCAGTGGCATTTTCCGGGCGAATGGCGAAAAGCCCGATGTTACCACGACCCCCATCCCTCGATTTGATTTGTTGGAATTGGATGCTTACGATTCCATGTCAATTCAGTTCTCGCGGGGATGTCCCTTTCAGTGCGAGTTCTGCGACATTATTGTGCTGTATGGCCGCAAACCCCGCACCAAAACGCCTGAGCAACTGTTGGCCGAACTCGATCGCCTCTACGAACTGGGCTGGCGACGGGCTGTGTTTATGGTGGATGACAACTTCATTGGTAATAAGCGCAATGTCAAGTTGTTGCTGAATGCCCTCAAACCCTGGATGGCCGAGCACCAGTACCCCTTTACCTTCAAAACGGAAGCATCGGTAGACCTGGCGCAGGATGAGGAACTGATGCAGTTAATGGTGGAATGTAACTTTAATGCTGTGTTTCTGGGCATCGAAACCCCGGATGCCGAAAGTTTGCACCTAACGAAGAAGTTTCAGAATACTCGGAATTCCCTGGTAGAAGCCGTCAATACGATCAACCGCAAAGGTTTACGGGTGATGGCAGGTTTCATCATGGGTTTTGATGGGGAGCAAAGTGGGGCAGGCGATCGCATTATTGAATTTGTGGAACAAACTGCCATTCCCGATGCCATGTTTGGCATTTTGCAGGCACTCCCGAATACAGCCCTGTGGCATCGCCTGGAAAAGGAAGGACGGCTCCTAAAGACTCGTATGGACGGCAACCAGATGAGCCTGATGAATTTCATTCCGACCCGTCCGGTGGAAGAAATTGCTCAAGAATACATCAATACCTTCTATACCCTGTATGAGCCGAAGTGTTTCCTCGATCGCACCTACTGTCACTTCTTGCACATGGCTCCCCCTCCAATCAAAGGAAAAGGCGGGCTTCCCAGTTGGGTGGACTTAAAAGCTCTGGCAATCATTATCTGGCGGCAGGGCATCAAGCGAGACACTCGCTGGAAGTTCTGGCATCACTTATTCAGCATCATCAAGCGCAATCCTGGTGTATGGACGCACTACCTCACGACCTGTGCCCATGCAGAACACTTTATCGAGTATCGGCAACTGGTGCGGGCACAAATTGAAGCTGAACTGAGTGAATACCGCCGGAACGAGGCCCAACAACAGCGGGTAGAAGTCCTTTCAGCCTGAGCAACCCGTTGTTGACGCGCTTCCAGGTTGCCTGTAGCAACAGCTCTTTAAAAAGAATGAACCCCAAAGGCTAAGTCTTTGGGGTTGCGACTCAGGGGGTTACCCTAGCGATTAAACACTGTAAGGAGTTTGACCGCTGAACTTGAGTTTGGCAGGTTCAGGGTTGCTGCCAATGTTACGAGCTACGGTATTCACCTGAGCACGACCAGCATTCACCTTTTCAGGAAAAACGCCATCGGCAGGATGGAGATACTGAATATCCCCATTGGGGAAAACCCGATAGATTTTGTAATCGTTGATTTTGAACTTGGCTCGTAACTGTTGACCACCCAAAGCAATGCACTGCTCTTTGCGAGCGAGATACAACAAGTTTTCGCCTTGCTGCATGACGGCAGCACCGCCAGTGGGCATTTCAAACACTTGTTCTTTGGGACTCGTCCAGGTAATCGCGTATTTTTCTTCAACTAGCGCTTTTGTCAGTAGTCCACCGGTGCTACCACCGAATTTAGGAGGTTGTCCAGTAAGAGTTTCTGCCATGTGGATTTCTCTCTAAGCGTTTTACGGCATCCTATCATTGAGCCTGACCTCTGTTACTGAGTTTGTAGGGATCTGTAACAGTTCTTTAGTTTTAGATCGGCGATCGCAATTCAGCACAAAAACAGACCGAAAAAGCTACCGTTTTGCCTTAGTGACCTTGCGTCTGTCACGTCGCACGGATGGTGCTTTTTCCTCCTCTTCTGTCTGAGCGATCGGTAAGGTGATGTGAAACTGGGAACCCTGATCTTTACCTGCCGATTCTGCCCAGATCCGACCGCCTAAGCGCGTAATAATTTGCCGACAAATGGCCAATCCCAGTCCGGTGCCACCCGTCGTCCGTCGTAATGCTCCTTCTTCCTGGTAGAAGCGATCAAAGACAACTTCCAGCCGATTGGGTTCAATGCCGCGCCCTGTGTCTGAAACGGTGACTTCCAGCAGGTTGCCGCCGTTCATCTGGGCCTCAACCTGTACCTGACCAGTAGGATCAGTGAATTTGCACGCATTATCTAGCAGTTTTGATAGTACTTCCACGAGCCATTCCCCATCGGCCTGTACCAGGGGTAAATCCAGGGGCACATCGATCGTAATGGCAGGCAGGGAAGCGCCCAGTTGATGAATTCGCAGGCTGCTTAAGGCTAAATCTACGCATTCTCGAATTGGCAGGGGTTCCAGGTGCCATTCTACCCGTCCGCTTTCCAATTGGGAGAGGGTGAGAAAGTCCTGCACCAGATTTCGCATCCGTTCTGCATCGGCCAGGGCAGATTGCAGCATCACCTGTCGCAGTTCCGGTGGCATATCGGGTTCACTGGCAAGGCTTTCCAGGCAAACCTGAATCGTCGAGAGTGGCGTTCGCAGTTCATGCCCTGTGATGGCAATCAGGTTACTGCGAGTGCGATCGAGGGCTTCCAGTTGCTGGTTCAAGTCTTCCAGATTAGCGTAAGCTTCGGCCTGAATCAGGGCGATCCCAATCTGAGTGGCGATCGCATCCACCAGTTCCAGATTATCCTCACTCCAGTTACAAGCACTGCTGCAGAGATGCACTTCCACCATGCCCAATAACCGACTCTGATGAATCACAGGCACCATCAGCCAGGAGGCAATTTGCCATTGTTGCAGTAGCGATCGGGGTGGCATCACTTCTTGCTCCTTGAGCAGCCAGGGATCCGCCTGGGTATCGTTCACATACAGTCGTTCCTGATGCTGTACCACCCTCTGAAATAGGGGATTCTCGGCCAGATTCCAGCGTTCCCCCACCAGGGAAACAACTCCATCTCCCAGATACTCGTGCTGGATCGTGACTGCCGTATCCGTTTCCTTGCAGCGGTAAATCAGACACCGACACGCCTGCAATGCCTGTCCCAATTCCTTGACAGCCACTTTCAGAATTTCATCCGGGTTCAGCGATCGTCGTACTGCACTGGTAATTAAATTCACCAGGCGTTCCTTGCGTTCCTGGGCTGCGATCGATCGATACGCCTTGAGTAACTTGTATTGTCCAGCCTGTAAGTAGGTGATCAATCGTTCTGCAAAGGGACCAGGATCGACAGCGTTGGCTTTAGCTTTCGTCTGCCGTCCCAGCATGGCCTTAGCCTGAGTAATTTTCTCAGCGAGTTCAGGACGGTATTCCAGAATTCGATCCAGCAACAGAATCGCTGCCTGCCGTGCTGTCTTCCGTTCAAAGCTCCAGATGCCTTCAAACCGTCTCAGTTGATCTGCGGCGACCTGAATGGGGGCATCGGAAGGAAGCACGATCTGCCGTTCCCGACAAATTAAACAGGCGGCATAGTGAATGCCAATTACTACCAGATGCCATTCCTGAGCCAGAGCATCGGTGGGGTTAAAGGCGATCGTCTCATAGTGCTCCGAGCGATTGGCAAAGTCGGTTTCGGGAGCCGCCAGGACGTAGACCTGATTCGTGCGTTGGGAAATTCGCAGATAGCGATGGGCCTCCTGGCGATAAAACCGCTCCCGTTGAAAATTGGCAATTACGATCGGCTGGTCAGTGCCCGCCAGAACCTGATCCTCCATCGCATGGGAAAGGGCTGTCAGAGAAGGCTTG
Source organism: Oscillatoriales cyanobacterium bin_317 (assembly GCA_037442585.1). Classification (GTDB taxonomy): domain Bacteria; phylum Cyanobacteriota; class Cyanobacteriia; order Leptolyngbyales; family Leptolyngbyaceae; genus Leptodesmis. The sequence continues at coordinate 6,833 of JBBIQC010000090.1, read as the reverse complement.
AAGTACATCTGCGGCCTCAACTCTGGCAACGCTTGCAACAAGTCTTCCAAAAGGGAAGGGGAGTGGCTCATCAACGGGAATCCAGCTAACGAAAATAAGGGCTATTCTCTGATTCGCTTTCTATTGTGAACCAGTCTGTAGCGATCCGCTCGCAGGAATAGATTTTTACAAGGTTACATCCGAAAACAGAATTTGTTAAAACCGGATCGACGCTATAGACCCTTTTGACCCTACCCGGACTTTAGATGATGACCTGGATGAATCTCTGGTATCTGCTTCCCCTCTCGAGTCGCTGGATGACGTGGAACTTGTTTCTGGCGCTGATCCCCCTGGTTCTCAGTTTCTGGCTATTTCGGACTGCTAAACAGCGTTCAGTCCTCTGGTGGATGGGACTGTTTTTATTTGTTGCCTTTCTGCCCAATGCCCCCTATATCCTGACCGATCTGATTCATCTGGTGTTTGATATCCAAAGTACGGATTCACTGTTGTTCAACACCCTGGTGATCATTCCTAAATATGCGCTGTTCATTGGGATTGGCTTTGAAGCTTACGTGCTGTCTCTAATTAACCTGGGAGACTACCTGAAGCGACAGGGACTCGATCATTGGGTGCTACAAGTTGAGTTGTTGTTGCATGGGTTGAGCGCGATCGGGGTCTATTTAGGCCGCATCGAACGATTCAACAGTTGGGATTTGATGACCCGTCCCCATCATGTCGTTCGCAGCGTTGCCGATACTTTTCTCGATCCCCAGCCACTCTTCTTTATGATCTTGGGCTTTGCCGTGATCGCTGGACTGTACTGGATCATCAAGCAAATCAATCTGGCCCTATTGCTGAGACATCAGTACATAAAAGCCGTGAAAGAGTGAAGAGCCACCCTCCCGCCCTTCACTTCCTACTCCCTATCCAGCATTGATTGCTTCTCCTGGAGAGACACGAAGGGGTTTTACTGGGTGTATACTTTTGTGAAGTTAGGAGATTGTTTTATTTGAGCGAGGAATAAATATGTACATCATCCAGATCGCTTCTGAATGTGCTCCGGTCATTAAAGCGGGAGGTTTGGGTGATGTCGTTTATGGCCTCAGCCGAGAACTGGAAAACCAGGGGCATACGGTCGAAATCATTCTGCCCAAGTATGACTGTATGCGGTATGACCATATCTGGGGCTTGCACATGGCCTACCAGGATCTGTATGTGCCCTGGTACGATGGCCGGATTCACTGTTCCGTCTATTGCGGTTGGGTACATGGACGGCTGTGCTTCTTCATTGAGCCGCATTCCCAGGACAGCTTTTTCGATCGCGGGTATTACTACGGCAGCAACGATGACAATATGCGGTTTGCCTTCTTCAGCAAGGCGGCCCTGGAGTTCATGCAGCAGAGTAATAAGAGGCCAGATGTGATTCACTGCCATGATTGGCAAACGGGTCTGGTGCCTGTCTTGCTGTACGAGATTTATCAGTGGCATGGCATGGCCTATCAGCGAGTCTGCTACACCATTCACAACTTCAAACATCAGGGAATTGCGGGGCTGAATATACTCCAGGCGACGGGATTACACCGACCGGAGTATTACTTTGAGTACGATCGCCTGCGCGACAACTTCAATCCTTTTGCCCTCAATTTTATGAAGGGGGGCATTGTCTATTCCAACTTTGTCACCACTGTCTCTCCCCATCACGCCTGGGAAGCCCACTATGGGGAATTTGGTTGTGGTTTGGGACATACCCTGCACCAGCATCAACATAAGTTCGGCGGCGTGCTGAATGGGATTGATACCGACTTCTGGAATCCGGAGATCGATCGCTACATTCCTTACCATTACTCAAAAGACGACCTGGAAGGCAAAGCCAAAAACAAGAAAGCACTGCGGGAACGGCTCTGGCTCAGCCATGAAGATAAGCCGATCGTGGCCTTTATCGGTCGGTTAGATGATCAAAAGGGCGTACATCTGGTGCATCATGCGGTCTACTATGCCCTGCACCGGAACGCGCAATTTGTGTTGCTGGGATCAGCGACAGAAGAGGGACTAAATAACTGGTTCTGGCATGAGAAGAACCACCTGAACAACAACCCCAATGTGCATCTGGAAATCGGCTTTAACG
>JBBIQC010000090.1:0-4719 GCA_037442585.1 Oscillatoriales cyanobacterium bin_317 | reverse complement strand
AACCCTGTGGCCTCACCCAAATGATCGGCCTGAAGTATGGCACCGTTCCGATCGTGCGCGGGGTCGGTGGTCTGGTGAATACGGTGTTCGATCGCGATTATGACCAGACTCATTTACCGGAGGAACGCAACGGTTATGTGTTCTATCAAACGGATAATCGAGCGCTGGAGTCAGCCATGGATCGGGCGATCGGCTTGTGGAATTATTACCCGGATGAGTTCGAAAAGTTAGTCATCCAGGGCATGAATTACGATTACTCCTGGAAGTACCCCGGTAAGGACTACCTGGGGATTTACGAATATATTCGGCACAAGTAGAGAGCGTCATTGGGTCAGTGGCTGTTCACAAATGACACAGGACAGATGAGCAGGGACAACCCGGTTTCACGTTTATTGCCACCAACCGACTAATAGGCCGGATTTTTGCGCCGTTTTTAAAACGCTGCACTATAATCTTTGCACACAATTCTCTAGTGTGAGAGATTTACCATGAATAAGAGTGAATTGGTCGATGCGATCGCCGCTAAAGCTTCTACCACCAAGAAAGAGGCGGATGCTGTGTTAACGGCAGTTGTAGATTCCATTATTGAAGCCGTTTCAGCAGGGGAAAAAGTCACCTTAGTTGGGTTTGGTACGTTTGAAGCACGGCAACGGCAGGCACGCGAAGGCCGCAATCCCAGTACCGGTGAGCCGATTCAGATTCCGGCAACAACGGTTCCGGCATTTTCAGCCGGTAAGTTATTTAAAGAAAAAGTTGCTCCCACTCAACCAGAAGAACCAAAAGCTAAAGGGAAGAAAAAGTAGGGCGATTTTGGATTTTGGATTGGCGATTTTGGATTGATAGGTTCTGTTCTTAATCAGGATCCTATGGGTTGATTCGTCGCCTTTTTCAAATCTCCATTTGGGCATCGATTACCGTTTTTCTGGAGTGCCTGACGCATTTGCAAGTGATTGTGCTATCGTTACCCAGGCTAGTGCTGACTGGAGTGTGCGATTGAGTCACTATCAACCTTCTCTCTTTTCTGTCGCCGATCTTCCCGGTAGCTACCTGGGGCAGCAGGTTGCTCCGCTGCAATTGAGTGCTGAGGCGCTGCAGAGTTGGAAACAACGGATTTTCCAGTATCAGCAACAGGTCCAGGTTGGGGGGGCACCTGAGCAGGGTAGCCTGTTTGATTCACTGCCGACGGCGGATGAGATTGCTGAATGGATTGATCCTTTTACCCTCCCTCAACAAAATGCTGAGTTTTGGCGAGGGAAATTTGCAGATGTGGGTGTGGCAGCTCTTTATTTTGTGATTGATCACGAGCTGCCTATTTTGCTTTATGTGGGTGAAACCGTGAAATCGAATCAGCGCTGGAAAGGGGAGCATGACTGTAAGCGCTACATTCTCAATTACATTTCGGCTCACCGTCCGCATGGTTTTCCCGTTACGGTCAATATTGGTTTCTGGGCAAATGCACCAACTCAAACCCGCGATCGCCAAAAACTGGAGTCCGTTTTGATTCGCAAGTGGCGATCGCCCTTCAACAAGGAAAATTGGGACTACTGGCAAACTCCCTTCACGGGGGGAAAGTAAAAATCTCAATCGAAGGTGCAAATTGTTTTTTTAGATACAAAATTGGGTGCTACCTTCGTGGCTTCCTAAGTAATTGGATGGTCTGGCTGCTAGCGATCGCGGTAGCCTTGCGTTGCTCTATTCATTCAATTTCTCTATTTCGTTCAGGTCGGTATTCGCCTGATTTTGGTAGAATAGAAAGTTGACCTTTTCTGGTTTCACTGTTTCGCTCTTTTAATCTTCTACTGAGCTTAGGTATTATGACTTCTTCAATCCGCTTCTTGATGTGTGCACCTGACCACTATGACGTGGACTACGTGATTAATCCCTGGATGGAGGGGAATGTTCACAAGTCCTCCCGCGATCGGGCTGTGGAGCAGTGGCAGGGGCTGTATCACATTCTCAAAGACCGGGCGGTAGTCGATTTGGTGAAGGCACAACCAGGGGTGCCGGACATGGTGTTCACGGCCAACGCCGGACTGGTTTTGGGAAATGAAGTGGTACTCAGTCGTTTCTTCCACAAAGAACGGCAGGGAGAAGAACCGTTTTTCAAGCAGTGGTTTGCAGAACAGGGCTTTACCGTCCATGAATTGCCCAAGGATTTACCGTTTGAAGGAGCCGGAGATGCGCTGCTCGATCGCGAGGGGCGCTGGCTATGGGCAGGGTATGGCTTCCGCTCAGAACTGGATTCTCACCCCTATCTGGCCAAGTGGCTGGACATTGAAGTATTGTCCCTGCGATTGATGGACGAACGCTTTTATCACCTGGATACCTGCTTCTGTCCCCTCACCGATGGCTATTTGCTCTACTATCCCCCGGCATTTGATTCCTACTCCAACCGCCTGATTGAACTGCGGGTGCCTGAGGAAAAACGGATTATTGTCGATGAAAAAGATGCCGTGAACTTTGCTTGCAATGCGGTGAATGTCAACCGGATTGTGATTATGAACAAAGCCACGGATGGCCTGAGACAGCAACTGAAAGCAGCGGGTTTTGAGGTACTGGAAACTCCCCTGACTGAGTTTTTAAAAGCGGGAGGAGCGGCCAAATGCTTGACGTTGCGGGTGACAGAACCGATCATGCCTGATCACCGTGCGATCGCCACGATCGAAAGCCGGATTCTACGTCTGGAAGGACACTTACTGGATTCTGGACTAATTAACCAGGCGTTGGATTTGATTGTGGAAGGCGGCGGTAGCTTCCAGGTACTCAACTTCAATCTGGGAGAACAGCGGCAAAGCACGTCTTCTGCCGAAGTGAAGGTGACCGCTCCCTCCCATGACGTGATGGAAACCCTGATGTCGCAACTGATCGACCTGGGGGCTGTCCCACCGCCGCAAGAAGTATGTGACATCAACAGTGAAACGGTTACCTTGCCTGGAGTCGCTCCTGATGACTTCTATGTGACAACCATCTATCCGACCGAAGTGCGGGTGAATTGTCAGTGGGTGAAGGTACAAAAACAACGCATGGATGGCGCGATCGTCGTCAGCAATACACCCCAGGGGCCAACCGCACAATGCAAGATTCTGCGCGATCTGCAAGTCGGCGATCGGGTGATTGTCGGCACGGAAGGCATTCGTACCGTCCGCAAGACCGAATCCCGTGAACAACGCAATACCCAGGAATTCAGCTTTATGGCTTCCGGTGTTTCCAGTGAACGACGAGTGGAACTGGTGGTCGAACAAATTGCCTGGGAAATGCGCCAGATTCGTGATCAGGGCGGCAAAGTGGTTGTCACGGCAGGCCCAGTTGTGATTCATACGGGTGGTGGTGAACACCTGTCTCGTCTGATCCGCGAGGGATATGTGCAGGCATTATTGGGCGGCAATGCGATCGCCGTTCATGACATTGAACAATCCATCATGGGCACCTCCCTGGGAATCGATATGAAGCGGGGTGTATCTGTCAACGGCGGCCATCGCCATCACCTGAAAGTGATCAACACCATTCGTCGCTGTGGCAGTATCGCTAATGCCGTTGAACAGGGCGTACTAACCAGTGGTGTGCTGTACGAGTGCGTCAAGAATCACGTCCCCTTTGCGCTGGCTGGCTCCATCCGGGATGATGGCCCCTTACCCGACACGCAAATGGATTTGGTGAAAGCTCAGGAAGAGTACGCTCGCCTCATTGAAGGTGCAGACCTGATCCTGATGCTGTCGTCCATGCTGCATTCGATCGGTGTTGGCAACATGACTCCTGCTGGTGTGAAGATGGTCTGTGTGGACATCAATCCGGCTGTGGTAACGAAGCTGAGCGATCGTGGCTCGGTCGAGTCCATCGGCGTGGTCACAGACGTTGGCCTCTTCCTCAGCCTGCTGGTGCAACAACTTGATCGGCTCACCAGTCGCTATCAGATGGCTCAATTGGTCTAGAGGAACTGAAGAAGACCCGCATTGATTCGCTTTGGTGGACAAAGGCTTAAGCAGCAGATGGCTTCAGCGGACAACTGGAGTAGACACCCATAGCAGGGACGACTAATTACTTCCCCTATAGGATATTGCCTGCTTCAAGCCTTGCAGAACCCGCTCTGCAGTGGCTGTCCAACCGACGATACCGCCTTGGGCGCGGATCATTTCCAGAGTGGCCTGTTTGAATTCAGGGAAGTAGCTTTCTGTGGCATCTTCCACCATCAGGCATTCATAGCCCCGATCGTTGGCCTCGCGCATGGTGGTTTGGACACACACCTCAGTTGTGACTCCGGTGATTAAGAGGTGCGTAATGTTGTGTTCCTGCAAAATGGTTTCCAGTTCCGTGGCATAAAACGCCCCTTTTCCTGGTTTGTGAATCACAAATTCGCCAGGAAGGGGGGCCAGTTCTGGAATAATGCCATTGCCCGGTTCCCCTTTGATCAGGATGCGGCCCATTGGCCCCTCGCTGCCGATCGTCAACTCTCCCTGACCCCGTTTGATTTTGGCAGGGGGACAATCGGAGAGATCCGGTTGATGGCACTCGATCGTGTGAATAATTGGGATCCCCATTGCTCGACAGCCTTCCAGCAAGCGTTTCAGGGTGGGCACGATCGCCCGCAGCAAACTCACATCATTGCCCAGGATGTCTCCAAACCCCCCAGGTTCCAGGAAGTCCCGCTGCATATCGATCACGATAAGAGCTACCTGACTGGATTCGGGAAGCTCATAGTTGTAGGGAAGGGCGGGAATGAAG
>JBBIQC010000089.1:9176-11213 GCA_037442585.1 Oscillatoriales cyanobacterium bin_317 | reverse complement strand
GGCTTCGGGGCCTCCACCGACCACTGGCGCAAAAACGTTGCCGGGTTAAGCCAGGACTTTGAAGTGTGGGCGATCGATTTGCTGGGCTTTGGCCGATCGGCGAAACCGGAAATTCCCTATAGTGGCGATGTCTGGCGCGATCAGCTACATGATTTCATTACGGAGGTGATTGGCCAACCTGTGGTGCTGGCCGGGAATTCGCTGGGTGGCTATGCAGCCCTTTGCGTGGCGGCTCAACGGCCTCAATCTGCCACTGGATTGGTGCTGATTAACAGCGCTGGCCCCTTTACCGATATTCAGGGCACAACTAAACCCGATCCGGTGCGAGCGGTGATGGGCAGTGTGGTCAGAACCCTATTCCAGCAGGACTGGGCCAGCTTTTTGCTGTTTCAATATGTGCGACAAAAGCCGATGATTCGCAAAACCCTGGAAAAGGTGTATCTGGATCAACGTGCTGTGACCGATCGGCTGGTGGAAGAAATCTATCAGCCCTCCTGTGATCCGGGTGCGCCCAAGGTGTTTGCCTCTGTCTTCCGCACTCCCCAGGGAGAAAAAGTGGATGTTCTGCTCGGCCAACTTACCTGCCCCCTGCTAATGCTGTGGGGCGAAGCCGATCCCTGGATTAATGCCAGAGAACGGGGTGCCAAGTTTCGTCACTACCATCCTCAATTGACGGAATACTATCTGCGGGCAGGTCACTGTCCCCACGATGAAGTCCCCGATCAGGTGAATGAGTTATTGCGATCGTGGGTCTTGTCTTTCTCGGTCTAGAAGTCGGAGTTTTTGTAGAAGCACTGCTATCAATCCGTTGTCTCCAAACAAAACTCCGACTTCTGGGAGGAGGCAGCGCGATCGCTCCCCAAGTGTCTTGACACGCGGGCCAGTCGTTTAACGGTTGAGATCGCTCTCTGAGTTCTGCTTCCAGAACCATGCGAGCAAACAAAAGACCCAGTTGCAAGACTGCACACACTAAGCTGGGTAGGCTTTCTGATTGCTTAAAGCACTGCCATTGCTCTTGCCAGTCTGGATTCTCAGAACACAAGGTTTCGATAGACGCTACAAGCATGATCTAGTTTTTTTGCGGGACGGGACTATTATCCCATCCCTTTTTTCTTGCCTTAACGTTCACCTAACACTTGGATACGCTCTCCAAGAACCTTTTTAAGAAATTCGGAAAGATCGTAGTGGCGAAGGCAGTTCAGGCACAGGCCAAGCTCTTTGGAATCAAATAACTTTGACTGAAGAACAGATGTTAGAGTCGCAAAGATCTTCTGAAACGCATCCGTAATGTTTTAATACACACCAAGGTTCCACCTTACGGTTAGCATCTTTGAGGTTCTTGCGACACTACAGGCTAACGCTGATAGTTACCTGATTTTTATCAGAGTGCTGCCATTTTGTCCGGGAGGAGCATCACCTTGCGTTACATAGCCTTGTTTACCATCTTTCAAAAGCTCTTCTCTCCTCCGTGGATCAAGTTCAGGGTCATCAAGTTCAATGCTGTCACGGTAAATAATACGAACGTATGTGTGCGGCCTACCTCCAAGCGTCTTTACGAAGTGATCCTCTGGTTCTGTTAGGTATACCTCGGAACCCTCCTTGGGACCGTCTTGTTGATCTTTGTAAGTTTGAGGCGTGTAGTCATGCCAATACGCTTTAAGCCCATCCCTTGCCTCTACCTTATAAGGACCTTTGCCCTGTTCAGGTTCAACGAGAGCTAAGTGCCTAGCATCAAGCCAGCCTTGTTGCAAAGGTTCTGCAATTTGTGCAATTCCAGGCCCCATCCAACCTGTTAGCCTCACTGTCTGTTCAGAGGCTATAGTCCCCAGCTTTGCTCCACGAGGATTAATATTAGGATCTTGTGGGTCAAATGGATTCTGAAAAACATCGAGTGCAGCATTAGTTTTCCGTAATTTTCCTGCTTTCTCGCTCTCCTTATGAACTTCCACCATATAACCTCCTTTTCACTTGTGCTGAAGCGTTTACAAGTGATTTAAGCGTATTTATTTGTAGGATGAGCTTTGACTAGATAAGTTC